>NZ_JAOWHW010000108.1:0-6019 GCF_030332425.1 Citrobacter sp. Cpo142 | reverse complement strand
CTATCACCCTGACCGTTACGGCCTGCCTGCTTTTATGGGGTTTTCAGTTGCCAGCTTGGGCTGGTGACGCTACCCAGGTTGAGCCACTGGCGCTACGCAAGATCATGCAGGAACTCGGGCGCAACATGCAGGCTATTACCGGTGCGATTTCGCAGGAGGAATGGGTTCAGGTCGTTCAGCTCGCCCCAAAAGTTGCTGCACACCCCGAGCCACCGCTTACTGAAAAAATGCGCATCCTTGCTTACCTCGGCGCTGATGCGACCAAGTTCAGAAACTTTGACGCGCAGACTCACGAGGCGGCGCTGGCCATGAAGCTGGCTGCTGCGAGCAGCGACGGCAAGGCGGTGATCCAATCATTCGCCCTATCTGTCCCCGCTGGGGTGGGAGCATATCAACCTGACCGGCGATTACCTATGGCGCAGCAGTGCCAAGGTCGGTGCGGGGAAGTTCAGGCCATTGCGACCGCTGCCACCGGCTTAGCGTGCTTTATTTTCCGTTTTCTGAGACGACCCCCTTATGGCAGCACTTTAAATTGAGTCTCATACAGTATCTGTTTTCTTTCTCTTCATCTCTCATGACCTGCTGCCCACTTACAGACTCCAGGGTAAAGCAAAAAATTCTCCACCGGTGAGCAGAGTATATTGCATATGCCAGTTTATGAGTGTATATATAGCATATGCCAATAAGGAGCCTTCATGCCAAGACCCAGAATTCCCCGTAACATCTGTGGCCGCCCTGCGGATACCTGTTTTAAGCCCAATGCGCGACCGATGAGCCAGCTTGAACATGTTCATTTAAAAGAAGATGAGTTTGAAGCGTTACGGCTAGTCGATTTACTGGGCATGCAACAGCAGGAAGCGGCTGTTGCAATGGGGGTTTCAAGGCAGACACTGGCCAATGTCCTGAAAGCAGCCCGTTTTAAGGTTGTGGACTGTCTCACTCAGGGCAAGGCCTTAATAATGCACTCTGAAAGGGAAGGAGTTACACAAGATGATCACAGCCATTCCAGTGAATGACGACCGGGTAGCAAATCATTTTACCAAAGCGAGTCACCTTGTCCTGGTGGATGAGCGCGGTGTGGAGCTCAGCCGGACAGAAAATCCCGCGCTGGGCGCAGATTGTTCAGGTAAACGGAAGCTGGTTGACCTGCTGGTTCAACAGCAAGTCAGCCGCGTTGTGGTCCGTAACATCGGGGAACGGATGCTGGGTAAATTACTGGGGCATCAGATCGCGGTGTACCAGACTGACTGTGGTCGTCGTTTGTTCACTGAACTGTGTGATCCGGATACCCGTGTTCTGACTGAACTGAATAAGCCGGAGCAGGGACGCCAGTCCTTTCATCATGAGGCGAAAGGGAAAAAATGCTGTCACTCTGACGGGAACACAGCAGAAAATGCGTGCCAGGGTGGGCGTCAGCATCATCACGGAAACGGGCGCTGTTGCCATTCATGAGTTTATTTCATCACGGGCGGTGATTTTTATCAGACCCGTATTGTGTATAAACCAGGAGCCGGAATGTGTGGAGGAGGCAGTAATGATGCCGGGGGAGCCCCTCAGCTGACTGAATTCCGGATGCCTCCCGTCAGTACAACCGGACGCTGAGCAGAAACAGATGAATTGTTATCTTGATGCCAGAAAGGCCCATACCTGTTGTATGGTCTGTAGTTCCCGCGACAACAACCCTGATACGGTGAACTTAATGTTTTCAGAGCACCCGGATGGCTCTGTATGTGCGGACTACACGGCCAATCACAGGCATCAGGGGTATACGGGTCTTTTACATGGCGGAATGACGAGTACCCTGCTGGATGCAGCAATGACTCATTGTTTGTTCATGCAGGGTGTGCAAGCCCTGACGGCTGAACTGACGGTAAGATTCATTTCACCCGTTTGTACCGGAGACAAACTGATGGTATGTGCCAGACTGCTTGGGCAACGCAGGGGGATTTACCTGCTTGAAGCATGGCTGACAAAAGGACAGCAGACAGTGGCACGTGCCACGGCGAAATTCATTGTTCCGTCGCAGGATATTGCTCTGGCGCATCGCTAGTGTGACAGACGACAGGTGTACCTGGTTATTATAAAAATTTGAGGCGTGTTTTGCTCAGACCGGAAAGAATAATCGCATATCGTATATTCCACTGAAACCGTGTAAGAGGTAGTTATGAGTAAACAAATCATTGATATTGGTATTGCTGAATCATCCCGGGTGGAGATTGCAGACGGTCTGTCCCGGCTTCTTGCTGACACCTATACCCTGTATATAAAAACACATTACTATCACTGGAATGTAACTGGCCCCATGTTTAATAGCTTACATTTAATGTTTGAAAATCAATACAATGAGCTGGCCACCGCCGTTGATGATATTGCTGAACGTATACGCTCGCTCGGATGTTTCGCGCCCGGCACATATCATGAATTTTCACGTTTAACTGCGGTTAATGAAGACAAGGATATTCCGGCAGCAAAAAACATGATTGAAAATCTTGTCCAGGGCCAGGAGACCGTGGTTAAAACCGCACGCTCTTTATTCCCGATCGTTAATAGTGGGAATGATGAAGCCACTGCGGATCTGCTTACACAACGTATCCAGTTGCATGAGAAAACCGCCTGGATGTTGCGTAGCCTGCTTGAATGATGTCACCCGGTAGCAGCAGAGATAAACAGTTTGTCAGCCACAGGCCATTTCTGACGCAGCAGTATCACTGCGTGCCTGTGGCTCTTTTATCTGACCGGAATAGTATAAAAACCGATAAATCAACCAGTAAACCTGTGAGCGGGCAAGTGATTAAACAGTCCGGAAAGGGATTGCCGGCGGGTATATCCGAATCACTGTCGTTTTCCCGTTACAGTTTCGTCCAGGCACTTCATAGCCTCAACAAGTTTATGATCCACTGATAAAACGGTTTGCAGAGAAAGCAGAATCATATTATTCGTTGTTATGGTTTCCTTTACCTGTCCCGGCCTGCGGACAGTAAAGAGTATATAAGGTATTTAACAACGTCATGATCCGGTTATCCCCGATACGGTAATATACCATTTTACCAGCCCGTCGGGTCTCAACCAGCTTCAGGCGGCGCATGACGCCAAGCTGCTGAGACAACGTCGGCTGAGTAATCCCGACCGCCGCTTCGAGTTCGGACACATTCGCTTCTCCCTGGCTTAACTGGCACATCAACAGCAACCGGTCGCTGTTGGCTAGTCCCCGTAAAACATCCGCTGCCCTCAGGGCCGCATTTTTCATATCAGTCTGACGTTTTGTGTCTTCATTCATTTGCATTGATGATCTCTCATATTATGTGTTTTTATATAATATATTTTAGTATACTGATAGTGGCATAATTTTGCCACCGTGTTCGCCAGGTCTGCAGCGTCCAGCTGACCCGGGTAACTAATTATATCTGGTAGGCATTTTGCCCCGAGTGAACAGAGAGGATGTAATGAAAATAGTGATAGTTGGTGGTGTTGCCGGTGGCGCATCCGCTGCAGCCAGGGCTCGCCGGTTGTCAGAGGATGTCAGTATTGTTGTGTTTGAACGGGGAAGCGATGTCTCTTTCGCCAACTGTGGATTGCCTTATCATATAGGCGGAAATATTCCCTTACGGCAGTCACTTATTCTTAAGACTCCGGAGGATTTTAAATCCCGCTTTAACATAGACGTCCGTACCTGCCATGAAGTGACGTCAGTGGATCCGGTTAATAAAACTGTAACAGTTAATAATTTGATCTCAGGCGAGATCCATACCGAAGTATGGGATCGTCTGCTCCTCAGTACCGGAGCCGCGCCGGTTGTCCCTCCTTTGCCCGGGCTACAGCAAGAGGGAGTCTTTACGCTCCGAAATCTTACTGACATGGATGCTATCCTGGCGTGGATTGAGCAACATAACGTAGCTCACACCACGCTTGTCGGGGGGGGGGTCATCGGACTTGAAGTGATGGAGGCTCTGAGCGAACGGGGGATCCGTGTCACTCTGCTGGAGATGGGGGAACAGGTTATGGCTCCGGTTGATCCTGAAATGGCATCAGTCCTGCATCAGGAAATCCGGAATCATGGCGTGGATCTGCGTCTCAGAACGGCACTCACCGAGGTACTGCGGACAGAAACGGGATTCCGCGTTGCACTGTCTGACGGTGGCTTTGTGCAGACCGACATGGTTATTCTCGCCATCGGGGTAAAACCTGAGAACAGCCTTGCCACATTAGCCGGGCTCGAAGTGGGTAAACGTGGAGGCATAAGTGTCAATGCCTGTATGCAGACCAGTATCCCTGACATCTACGCCGTGGGGGATGCAGTTGAAACACCTGACCTTGTTTTTCAGGAACCCGCTAATATTCCTCTGGCTGGGCCCGCCAACCGCCAGGGACGCATTGCTGCTGATAACATGCTTGATCACCACAGCCTTTACCATGGCAGTCAGGGGACATCCATTTGTAAGGTATTTTCGCTGAGTATTGGCAGCGTCGGTGCGAATGAAAAGCAACTGAAAGCCCACGGCACCCGATACGAGAAGGTTTACGTCCATGCTGCTGATCATGCCGGTTACTACCCGGGGGCAACGATGATCAGTCTTAAACTGCTGTTCAGCCCCGATACTGGCAAAATTCTCGGGGCCCAGGCGTCAGGGAAAAAAGGGGTTGATAAACGCATCGATGTCCTGGCTGTCGCACAGCGTGCGGGACTTACCGTCAACGATCTTGAGCATCTGGAGCTGACTTATGCTCCTCCTTTTAACAGTGCAAGGGACGTTGTTAACCAGGCTGGAATGGTGGCGGCAAATGTCATCAAGGGAGATACGGTCATCTGTCATGTCCGCGATGTGTTACAACGGGTACCGGGTAGTTATTGTTTACTTGATATTCGCTCTCCTGCAGAACTGAAACAATTTGGCGAATATCCTGACGCGCTATCCATTCCACTGGATTCCCTGCGGGAGAATCTTGAAAAAGTGCCTAAAGATAAAGAGATTTTTATAGGGTGCCAGAGTGGCCTGCGCGGGCATGTGGCATACCGTATTCTTCAGGCCCACGGCTTCAGGACATATAATCTGAGTGGTGGCTTTATAACCTGGCAGGCGGTAACGGAGTCAATAAGTAAATAAGAGATGAGGTGCCATACACATGGCACCCTGAATCGCCACAGGTTTAACAGTGAAGTGGTCTGCTGAATTTGTTCACCTGAACAGAGGTGTGGACTGACCCCGCACCGTTATAAGGACAGTTATGAAAAAAATAACTTTTCAGATCAGGCGTATAATGTCAGATTCATGGTCACTATAGGAATGGCAAGGACTGGATTTTCATTTTGCAGCCTTCAGGCTGCTTAGTTCAGAGATAGGTCTGTGTAATGCGTAACTTCGTGACTCGATTGAGAGTATGGTTTCCGCCCCCACTCATCTTATTGCTGTTTTTCGTCACTGATGTGTTGACTGCAATCCCGCGTTTTACCTTCGACATCGTGAATATAGTGCTAAGCGTGTTGCTGACCGGTGTTTGTATTACCATGATACTGCACACCGCTTGGCAGATGAGCACGAACGGCACGACGCTTAATCCGATTCATCCGGATAGAACCACCAAGCTGGTAACTGTCGGTTGTTACGCATGGAGTCGAAACCCTATTTACCTTGGAATGAGCGGGCTCCAGTTATCCGTTGCTCTCTGCTTTGGCAGCCTGGTGGGGATACTTGCTGTACCGTTGTTTATGTTTGTAGTAGCCAGATTACATATCCATGTTGAAGAGGTACAGCTTCGAAAACGTTTCGGGTTGGAATGGGAACGCTATACCCAACGGGTTCGTCGCTGGTTATAGCAACCCCGTGGTGTTGCAGGAGACAAATAACGTCGAAATCATAAAGAAAAGAATTCATCATCCTTGAGCTTTTATATCGTAATCGTAAACCAGGTGCCGTATGTAGCCATTGAGCCAGTGCTGGTACCTTAGGGAAGGTGCGAACAAGTTCCTGATATGAGATCATCATATTCATCCGGAGCGCATCCCAGAGGGACATCATGAGCC
>NZ_JAOWHW010000107.1:0-20498 GCF_030332425.1 Citrobacter sp. Cpo142 | reverse complement strand
GAGTAGAGTAAGAGGCAGGGCGTAGTCGGACTATTTCCCTGCCTCTCCTCCCCGAACCGGACGTGCACCTTTCAGCGCATCCGGCTCTCCATTTAAATGCTGGCGAACGCCATTGCCACTTCTGTAAAGCGCGATGTATACGTGTTTCTGGTCTCCGTCCTCAGATAGGGATTACCTTCGGGTAGCCGCCAGCGGAACAGCTTCTTGCCTTGCCCCACCAACCGGTACAGTATTTCGCCGCTGAGCTTGCCGTGATTGGTTTTACCAAATAAAACCCACGTTTTGCTCTGACCCGGTTTCGGTGATTTACACCACCACCTCATCAGGGAAGCGATACCTGTACGGTATTTGCGGGCCAGCCAGTGAGCCAGCTTCCAGAACACGACACGGTCGATATAACTGAAGACTTTGGCCTTAAAATCAACGAACTTATAGAACATGGCCCAGCCTTTCAGTTTTCGGTTGAGTTGTTCAGCCATATCGACTTTGCTTTCACTGTAGTTGCCTGATAACAGTGCTGTCAGCGATGCGGCGAAGTTTCTGGCTTTCTCCTGCGGGATCGTTGAGACCACTCGCATCTCGCCATAACGACTGCGTTTGCGAATGATCCTGTGCCCCAGAAAGATAAAGCCGTCATTAACATGGGTGATTTTAGTCTTATCCATGTTCAGCCTGAGTTTCAGACTGCCTTCGAGCACACCCCGACACTCCTCCCTGATGGCTTCCGCCTGTGCTTTGGTGCCTTTGACGATGAGGACAAAATCATCGGCATAGCGGCAGTACGCCACCGCGGGTTTCCACTGCCAGTTTTCTCTGACCGCCGTACTTCGGCCCCGTTGGATACTGTTATTCCAGTACCACCGATCTTTTCTGGCTTTCCCGCTCAGGTAGCGCTCATGCAGGTATTGATCGAACTCATTCAGCATGATGTTCGATAATAGCGGCGATATAACACCGCCCTGTGGCACACCTTCACTGGCCGCCCGAAAGAGACCGACATCGATATGTCCCGCCTTGATGGTTTTCCACAGCAGAGTCATGAAACGTGCGTCACTGATCCTGCGGCGTACAGCCTTCATCAGCAGTCGATGATGTACGGTGTCGAAGTAACTGGACAGGTCGCCTTCAATCACCCAGCGTCCCCGGGTTTCACCGCAGTCTGTGAGCTGTAATTTCACCGTGCGGATCGCGTGGTGGACACTGCGCTCAGGCCGGAAGCCATATGAGAGCGTATGAAAATCACTCTCCCATATCGGCTCCATCGCCATCAGCATGGCCCGCTGAACAATACGATCCCGCAACGCGGGGATACCCAGTGGTCGCAGTTTGCCGTTGCTTTTAGGGATGTAAACCCGTCTGGCGGGCAAGGGCTGGTAGTGGCCTGAGAGTAATTCATCCCTGAGGATTTGCAGCTCAACAGCCAGTCTGGCCTGTAGCATTGTTTTGTTCACGCCATCAACGCCGGGGGTATGCGCCCCCTTTGATGAAAGCGTGATCCGCGCCGCTTCAGCCAGCCATTCTGGTTGTGTTATCAGACGCAGCAGCCGTTGAATCCGTAGGGACGGATCGGTGGCTGCCCATGTGGCAAGCTTGCGTTGCATTTCGCTGATTATCAAAGGTCTTCACCTCGTTAGGTCAGTTAATTCACGTCGCAAACACATTCAAACTGCTTCCCTTCGCCATGTAATGGGCTTTCCCCATCGCGGACTACTACGGAAGCTCCGCCAGCCAGCGCGTCATCGGAGCCATGCCCCCTTAACATCCGTCGCTGACCTTCCCCGGTTTACCTGCCTGGAGTCAGGCATACTGAGGAGGCTGCCCGTCGCACTCTTTATCCTTGCTTGCCGCAAGTTGGCAGAAGTCAGCAACGCAAGCGTGATAGACGCTGCTGCCCCGGTGTTTCGCATACATGTCAAAACACCTTCGACCGGCAGTGCTTACGTATCACTGCCAGTTCCTCCTGCACGGCCTGTCAGATCACGTAGGCCGTGGTGACGTTTTCAACCCACAGAGGCGGATTAACGGGTTCATGTTCTTCAGCCTTTCAGTACTTAACCTTGAGGATCATCTCGGCTTAGTGATCTCGCCTCAATCCCCGTTGTCAGCGGGTTACATCACCCTGCGGGCATGCCGCAGGTCACTGCCGCTCAGGTTCTCCACCGTCACACCCGGTGGGATTGTTGGGTTTCTCATCGTGAGTTACCGGTTCAATATTCCAGACAGACTCGCGGTTCATTTAAGCATCCATGCCCGCCCTGAACTCCGGGCACACTATACGTCACATCGCCGCACCACACCTGATTCGGTTCTGTCACTGCAAACTGTCGCTCAAGGCAATTCGGGATAGCGGTGTGTTCATGACCACCACGTTTATACCGGTGAGTTGGCTGCTGACAACTCACCAGACCCGGTTCTTTCATGAGCCTTCCGGCAAGCCAGCGTCCCATTCTGAAGCCTTTCAGGGTTGCCATAATCGCGATACTTCTTGCGCCAGCAGAGCCATGGCTGATGTTATGCAGTTCCAGAACCTGACTGCGTAACACAGCTCGCCTGCCGTCTGGCTTTTCGGGGCTTTTTCCCCAGTATTTGTAGCTGCTGCGATGAACCCCGAACACGTGGCAAAGTGTGACCACAGGATACTGCGCTCTGAGTTTCCCGATTAACGAGAATTGTTCAGGGAGTCTGGCATCAAGAGCGCGGTAGCCTTTTTTAATATGTCGTTTTCCATTTCAATGCGTTGTATTTTTTTCTTCAGCTCACGTATTTCAATCTGCTCCGGGGTTATAGGAAAGGCTTTAGGTATTTTGCCCTGTCGTTCATCCCGCAACTGCTTTACCCATCGCGTCATGGTAGAAAGGCCGACATCCATAGCACTGGCCGCAGCTGCAACGGTGTAGTTCTGATCAAGGACCAGTTGAGCGGATTCGCGTTTAAACTCTGCGCTGAAATTTCTTTTTTTCATTGAGGCACCTGTAATGTTCTGAGGTGAGCATATCACCTCTGTTCAGGTGGCCAAATTCAGTAAACCACTTCACTTGAGATAGGCATACGGATCGTGCCCATTATTACGGGCCGACTGGATCAAACTCATGATCGCAGCAGCGCGCTTGAGCATGCGAACCCGCGCCGAGCATTTGAGAAGGCAACGGGATGAACGCTGGCTGGATAGCCGTGGTTTTCTGGGTAAGCAGGCGAATCCATTTGTGGACGAGGTTGGCATTGAGGCTGTAGCCCAAGGCGATGTTTGCGATGGAGGCATCGGGTTCAGAACACTCCTGAATGACCTGGGCCTTGAAAGATTTGCTGTTGGTACGGCGCTGAGGGCGCATGGAAAATCCGCTTGATGGGCCATGGCCTTCGGCGGCGGTATCGGGAAGGTGTGTTGGCCGGACGGATACTGTTGAACTACGTTGTCTGGGGCAACGGAAGTGTTTCGGCCCGACTCTGGAACGCGATCCGCAGCGACGACTGGGCAATTCCGCACGTTGGCCTGAGCAGCCTCGGGGAAATCGTCGTCTGGGCGCGCCCAGACGAGTTTCCGCCAAGGAACATGCAGACAAGCAAGGGGCTGCGGGCACTCGACTACAACGTGAGGATCGGTGTTTGATCGAGGCGCCTGTGGCACACGCAGGCTGACGAGCCAGGCGCTGTCCATTGCCTGATCAGGCCGCCCCCCTGCGCCTTGCCTGAGCAGTTGACCTGCATCAATGGGGCGGGAGAACGCTGTACATTGACTCTTGACTCTTGAAGTTTGTCATGGTAGGTGTAATATTTTACAAAGTATTGCAAGGATTTCCTTGGCCGGAACCGCAAAGCGACGCGATTGGAGAGGGTGAGATGAAAGCGCACCTACAGGTGATTTTCACGCTCGATGAATTGGCTGCGTACTTGAAAGTCGGCAAGCGGACGCTTTATCGGCTCGCCGCGCACGGGGAAATTCCGGCTTTCAAGGTGGACGGGACGTGGCGGTTTCGTCAAAGTGAAATCGATCAGTGGCTCAATGATCAGACCCGAGCCGGAGCAAAGAAGGAGGTGATGCGCAAGCGTGAACAGCAGAAGTCATCCGAGCAGCCCGTGTCGCCTGGGCGCAGTGCCCGTCGCAGCAGGCAAAGGGCTTGAGTAACTCGTTTTCCAATTTTTCTGGAGGTATGACATGGACATCGATTTCAAGAAGTTGGCTCCCTGGAACTGGTTCAAGAACGAGCAGCAAGAGCAGCAGACCGCCTCTTCCCTGCCAGTGCAGCGCAATGACCTGCCAGCGGCTAGCGGGCCAGTCAGCCCGATCCTGCAACTGCATCGGGAAATCGACCGGCTGTTCGATGACGCATTCCGGGGCTTCGGTTTTTCGGCGTTGAACATGCCGCAGTGGCCATCCGATTGGTCGGGCATGCTGAAGCCGGCCCTGGACATCCAGGAAACCGACAAGCAGTACAAGATTGCCCTGGAAGTGCCCGGTGTCGAGGAGAAGGACATCCAGATCACCCTCGACAACGACGTGCTGATGGTGCGTGGCGAGAAGCGCCAGGAACAGGAGAAGAAGGAAGGTGGCTTCCACCGTGTGGAGCGCTCCTACGGCAGCTTTCAGCGTGCCTTGAACCTGCCTGACGACGCCAACCAGGATTCGATCAAGGCATCGTTCAAGAACGGGGTGCTCACGGTCACGATCGACAAGCGCGAGGTCAGTGCGCCGAAGCAGGGACGCTCGATCCCGATCAACGGCTGACGTCGCCGGCTCGTTCGTCACAAGAAAAACCCGGCCCGAGACGAGGTGTCGCGGCTCGCGATGCCTCGTCGCCTCAACCTTGTCAACCTTCTCAGGAGCATCAGCATGGCCAGAAAACAATGCCAGGTCTGCGGCCAACCCGCCACCGTGCGGGTGGAAGCCAATCTCAACGGTCGTCACAGCACCATGCTGTTGTGCGACGACCATTACCGGCAATTAGTGCGCCAGCAAAAGCGCACCGTTTCGCCGCTGGAAGCCTTGTTCGGTTCGCGCAGTGGCCTGTTCGAGGACTTCCTCGGCAGTGACTTCTTCCGCATCGGCGACGACGCGACGCCAGTTGCCGCCGATACCGATGACGTGGTCGATGCCTCGTTTGGCGAGCCCGCCGCCGCAGGTTCGGGTGCGCCGCGCCGTCGCGGCAGTGGGCTGGCCAGCCGCATCAGCGAACAGTCGGAAGCCTTGTTGCAGGAGGCCGCCAAACACGCTGCCGAATTTGGCCGCTCCGAGGTGGATACCGAACATCTGCTGCTGGCGCTGGCCGACAGCGACGTGGTCAAGACCATCCTGGGTCAGTTCAAGATCAAGGTCGATGACCTCAAGCGGCAGATCGAGTCTGAGGCCAAGCGCGGGGACAAGCCCTTCGAGGGCGAGATCGGCGTGTCGCCGCGCGTGAAGGATGCGCTCAGCCGCGCCTTCGTGGCCTCCAATGAACTCGGCCATTCTTATGTCGGTCCAGAGCATTTCCTGATCGGTCTGGCCGAGGAAGGCGAAGGGCTGGCCGCCAACCTGCTGCGCCGCTACGGCCTGACGCCGCAGGCGCTGCGCCAACAGGTCAGCAAGGTGGTCGGCAAGGGCGCCGAGGATGGACGCGCTGAGACGCCGACCAACACGCCAGAACTCGACAAGTACTCGCGCGACCTGACCAAGATGGCGCGCGACGGCAAGCTCGACCCGGTGATCGGCCGCGCGCAGGAGATCGAAACCACCATCGAGGTGCTGGCCCGGCGCAAGAAGAACAACCCGGTGCTGATCGGCGAGCCGGGTGTGGGTAAGACCGCCATCGTCGAAGGGCTGGCGCAGCGCATGGTGGCGGGTGAAGTGCCCGAGACCTTGCGCGACAAGCGCCTGGTGGAACTCAACATCAACGCCATGGTGGCCGGCGCCAAATATCGCGGCGAGTTCGAGGAGCGCGTGCAGAAGGTGCTGAAGGAGGTGACCGAGCACCAGGGCGAGCTGATTTTGTTCATCGACGAGGTGCACACCATCGTCGGTGCCGGCCAGGGCGGTGGCGAAGGCGGGCTGGACGTGGCCAACGTGTTCAAACCGATGATGGCGCGCGGTGAACTCAACCTGATCGGCGCCACGACGCTGAACGAGTACCAGAAATACATCGAGAAGGATGCCGCACTGGAGCGGCGCTTCCAGCCGGTGACGGTGCCCGAGCCGACGGTGGCCCAGACCATCATGATTCTGCGCGGCCTGCGCGACACCTTCGAGGCGCACCACAAGGTCAGCATCTCCGAGGACGCGATCATCGCGGCGGCCGAGTTGTCCGACCGCTACATCACGGCGCGCTTCCTGCCGGACAAGGCGATCGACCTGCTCGACCAGGCGGCCGCGCGCGTGAAGCTGTCGGCCACGGCCCGGCCGGTGGCCGTGCAGGAGCTGGAGTCCGAACTGCACCAGCTGCGGCGTGAACAGGATTACGTGGCCGCGCGCAAGCAGTACGACCAGGCCGCCGAGCTCGGCAAGCGCATCGAAGCCAAGGAGGCCGAGCTCAAGAAGCTCGTCGAGGACTGGGAGCGGGAGCGGGCCTCCGGCAGTGCCGAGGTAAAGGCGGAACACGTGGCGCAGATCGTCTCGCGCCTGACCGGCATCCCGGTCAACGAGTTGACGGTGGAAGAGCGCGAAAAGCTGCTGCACTTGGAACAACGGCTGCACGAGCGCCTGGTGGGACAAGACGAGGCGGTCCGTGCCGTGGCCGATGCCGTGCGGCTGTCCCGCGCCGGCCTGCGCGAAGGCAGCAAACCGGTGGCTACCTTCCTGTTTCTGGGCCCGACCGGGGTGGGCAAGACCGAGCTCGCCAAGGCATTGGCCGAATCTATCTACGGCGATGAGCACGCCCTGTTGCGCATCGACATGTCGGAATATGGCGAACGCCATACCGTGGCGCGGCTGGTGGGCGCGCCTCCGGGCTATGTCGGTTACGACGAAGGCGGTCAGCTCACCGAGAAGGTGCGGCGCAAGCCCTACAGCGTGCTGCTGCTCGACGAGATCGAGAAGGCACACCCTGACGTCTACAACATCCTGCTGCAAGTGTTCGACGACGGTCGCCTCACCGACGGCAAGGGCCGGGTGGTGGATTTCACCAACACCATCATCATCGCCACGTCCAACCTGGGTTCGGACATCATCCAGCGACGGCTGAAGGCGCGTGAGGCGGCTGGCGAGGAGTACGAAAAGACCAAGGCCGAGGTCATGGACGTGCTGCGCGGCCACTTCCGGCCCGAGTTCCTCAACCGCATCGACGAGATAATCGTCTTCCATGCGCTGGGCAAGGAGGAGATCCGCCACATCGTCGGCCTGCAGCTCGATCGCGTGGCGCGCAGCGCCGCCAGCCAGGGCGTGACGCTCACTTTCGATCAGACGCTGATCGACCATTTCGCGGAAGAAGGCTACAAGCCCGAGTTCGGTGCGCGTGAACTCAAGCGCCTGATCCGTAGCGAGCTGGAAACTGCGCTGGCGCGCGAGATGCTCGGTGGCGGCATCGGCAAGGGCGATCACGCCAGCGCACGCTGGGACGACAAGGCCGAACGCGTGGTGTTCGAACGCAAAGAGCCACCGCAGACCCCGGCCGAGCCGGAGCTGCCGGATGCCGCGAAGGCGACCGAGACGCCGCACGGCGACGCTGGCAAAGGCTCGCGCAAGAAGAAGTCGGCGAGCGACGCATCTTGATGGCGGGCGAGGCTGCCGTGTCCGACCCCATCGGCCTGGCATGGGCAGCCTCCCTGGCCTCGATCGCGGTGGCGGTCGTGGCCGCGGGTCACGCGGTCGTCTACAAGCGTGATCCGCGGTCGGCCACGCCGTGGGGGCTGCTCATCAGCGGCGGCACTGCTCTCCCGCTCGCTGGCCATCCGTTTGCGTGACGGTGCGGCCCGTCTGTTCACCTGATCCTCTGGCAACTCGACTTTCGAGGAACACGGCCCATGGAAAAAAAGAATCAATGGAATACCGGCTACTGGATCGTTGCACTCCTGCTGTTGTTGAGTTTGCAGAGCTACTGGCAGACGGCGAAAACCGTCGAGCCGGTGCCCTACAGCGAGTTCGAGAAGGCGCTGGCCGAGGGGCGCGTGGCCGAAGTGCTGGTGTCGGATCGTACGGTGACCGGGCGCCTGAAGTCGCCGGACAGCCGGGGCAAGACGACGATCGTTGCAACGAGGGTCGAACCCGATCTTGCCGATCGCCTGTCGAAGTACGACGTGCCCTATGCCCGCGTGTTGGAGAGCACCTGGCTGCGCGATGTGCTGTCGTGGATCCTGCCAGCGGTAGCCTTCTTTGGCGTCTGGTTCTTCCTGTTCCGCCGCTTCGCCGAGAAGCAGGGCATGGGCGGGTTTCTCAACATAGGTAAGAGCCGCGCCAAGGTGTTCGTGGAAAAGAACACCGGTGTGACGTTCGCCGATGTCGCGGGGGGGGATGAGGCCAAGGCGGAGCTGGTCGAGATCGTCGATTTCCTGAAGAATTCGCAGGACTATGGCCGTCTCGGGGCGCGCATTACCAAGGGCGTGTTGCTGGTCGGCCCACCGGGCACCGGCAAGACATTGCTGGCCAAGGCTGTTGCCGGCGAGGCGGCGGTGCCCTGCTTCTCCATCTCCATCTCCGGCTCAGAGTTTGTCGAGATGTTCGTCGGCGTGGGTGCGGTCCGTGTGTGCGAGCTGGCCCGCGGGCAGGCACCGGCCATCATCTTTATCGACGAGCTCGATGCGCTGGGCCGCGCGCGCGGCGTCGGCGGCCACGACGAGCGCGAGCAGACCCTCAACCAGCTGCTCACGGAGATGGACGGCTTCGACAGCTCGGTCGGGCTGATCATCCTCACCGCCACCAACCGCCCCGAAATCCTCGACCAGGCGCTGCTGCGTGCCGGCCGCTTCGACCGCCAGGTGCTGGTGGACCGGCCCGACATCAAGAAGGGGCGGCTGGACATCCTGAAGGTTCATGTCAAGAAGGTGACGCTGGCCCAGGATGTAGACCTCGAACAGGTAGCCGCACTGACCACGGGCTTTTCCGGCGCGGACCTCGCCAATCTGGTCAACGAGGCGGCGCTGGCGGCGAGGAGACGCCGTGCGTCCGCCGTGGAATTGCAGGACTTCACCGCGACCATCGAGCGCATCGTGGCGGGCCTGGAAAAGAAGAGCCGCGTGCTCAACCCCAAGGAGCGGGAAACCGTGGCCCATCACGAGATGGGCCATGCGCTGGTGGCGCTGGCGCTGCCCGAAACCGACCCCGTACACAAGATCTCGATCATCCCGCGCGGCATCGGCGCGCTGGGCTACACCTTGCAGCGCCCCACCGAAGACCGCTTCCTGATGACGCGTACCGATCTCGAGCACAAGATCGCCGTACTGCTGGGCGGGCGTGCCGCCGAAAAGCTGGTGTTCGGCGAGTTGTCTACCGGGACGGCGGACGATCTGGCGCGAGCCACCGACATCGCCCGCGACATGATCACCCGCTTTGGCATGGACGAGGGCCTGGGCTACATCGCCTTCGAGGCGCAGCGGCCCCGCTTTCTCGATACACCTGAACTGGCCCACGGCGGTTGCCGGTTGGCCGAATCGACCCAGGCGCGCATCGATCAGGCTATCCGCGACATCGTGATGGGCGTGTTCGAGCGCGCCTACCGGATTCTCGACATCAACCGCGCGGTGCTGGAGCGCTGTGCGCGCGAGCTGCTGGCGCGGGAAACGCTCGACGAAAGCGATATCCGTCAATTGACTCAAGGACTTGTTCGGAACTGAAAACAGTAGTAGGTGCCATTCAGAGTAAACCGACGGCTCTGTTCAGTGCGTCATCCAATTCGTCGGCATTGTTCAAGGAGAACCGATATGTCTGCATTGACACCGTGGGACCCCTTCCGGGAACTGGATGAATTGCAAAACCGCCTGGCGACGATGTTCGGACGAATACCCCAGCGACAGGGCGCCCGTACCGGCAACGAAGCCATGACCACGGCGGACTGGGCACCAATGGCGGACATCAGCGAGGATGAGAACGCATTCCTCCTCAAGCTGGATCTGCCGGAGGTCCCCAAGGATGCCGTGCGCGTCAGCGCGGAAAACGGTGTGCTCACCATCAGCGGCGAGCGCAAACTGGAAAAAGAGGAGCAGGGCAAGAAGTTCCACCGCATCGAACGTGCGTATGGCCGCTTTGTGCGCAGCTTTGTCTTGCCTGACAACGTTGATCCGACCAAGGTGACGGCTTCCATGAAAGACGGCGTGCTGGAAGTGCGGCTTGTCAAGGCCGAGCAAGCCAAACCGAAACAGATTGAAATCTCAGTCAACTAACTTCAATCAAGAGCCCAAGATCATGAATATCAAACAGCCACAATACACCTTCTCCGCACTTGCCCTGGCGGTCGTCGTCGGACTGAGCGGACCGGCTCTGGCCCAATCGGCGGCAGGTTCTAGCCCAGGTGCTGCAGCACCCTCTGCCGCATCCAAGGCGGCACAGCCACAGGTAGATGACAAGGCCGCCCGGGAAGCCGATAAAAAGCGTGCCGAGCTCACTCAAGACGCCATCACGGCGCTCACCAAGACCCAGGAGGCTTTGACCCTCCTTGATGCAAATAAGACCAAGGAGGCGCTTGCTGCGCTGGAACTGGCCAGCGGAAAGATGGAACTGGTATTGGCACGCGACGCCAAACTTGCTTTGGCGCCGGTCGATGTACGCGTCATCACCCACGATATCCACGCCAACGTGGAATCGGTAAAGAAAGCGGTCAAGTTGTCTCGGGAGTTGTTGGGTGATGGCGAGGTGCAAAAGGCCCGGCCCATCGTTGCCAATCTGGCCAGCGAAATCGTAATCCAAACCGACAACCTTCCGATGGCAACGTACCCGGCAGCGATCAAGTCGGCCGCACGGCTCATCGACAGCGGCAAGATCGACAACGCCAAAGCGGAACTCGCCCGAGCACTGAACACGCTGGTGGTGACCTCGGTCGCCTTTCCTCTGCCCGTGCTACGGGCCGAAGCCGCGATGGCAAAAGCTGAAAAGCTGGCCGAGACCGACAGGCGCGATGCCAAGCAGAACGAGGAGCTCAGCACCTTGCTGTCGTCCGTGCGCACGGAGATCGAGATGGCGCAGATCCTGGGTTATGGCAAGAAGGCGGACTTCAAACCCATCTTCGATCAGGTGAAGTCCATTGAGCAAAAGTCGGCTGGTGGCAAAAGCGGCAAGGGATGGTTCGACGAGTTGAAGACGCGCATCCAAAAGCTGTTTTGAGGTGATGAAGGGGCTGACTGCTCTGTCGGTCAGTCTCGCGATGTTCGCATTCAGCCCCAATAGATTCGCCTATTTTCACTATCTCATACGAGGCATATCACCATGAATGAGCAAACACCGAATCCCAATGCGACGAACGAAGGAATAAACGAACAGGCCGCGGTAAGCAGCCTTCCTGTCAGTCCAGAGTCCAAGCCTGAAGTCGTCACGGAGGTACAGCCTGAGGTTCAGAAAGAAACGGACTCGCAGGCGGAAGACAAACGTAAACAAGTCCTCGATGAGGCAGTCTCGGCCTTGTCGCTGACCAAATCCGCGCTGGCCGCACTTGACGGCAAGGACACTGCACGCGCATTGGCAACGCTGGCCGAAGTGACGGGAAAGCTGGAGCTGATCGTCGCGCGCGAACCCACGCTCGCCCTGGCCGGCGTTGATGTGCGCACCATCGTGCACGACTTGTTCGCCAACACGGAAACCATTGAGGCGATGACCGACGAGGCGCTGGATGCCCTCAAACATGGCGAGGTGCAACAGGCTCGCCACGTGCTGGCTTTGCTGGCCAGTGAAATCGTGATCACGGTCACCAGCATCCCTTTGGCGTCCTATCCCGCAGCCGTGAAGGCAGTCGTGCCGCTGATCGATCAGGGCAAGATCGAAGAAGCCAAAGCCGCGCTGCAGTCAGCGCTCAGCACGCTGGTCGAGGAGCGCAGCGTGCTTCCGCTGCCCGTCCTGCGTGCGAAGCTGCTCCTGAAGCGCGCCGAGCCCCTGGTAGAAGATGGTCAGCGCAGCGAAGCATCCAATGAGCGCCTGGAGACATTGTTGAACGAAGCCCGGCAGCAATTGGAAATGGCAGAACTGCTGGGCTATGGAAAAAGGAAGGACTTTGAGCCCCTGTACGCTGAACTCAAGAAAATCAAGGAAAAGACGGGAGGGGGAGGCTGCGGAAAAGGCTGGCTCGATGAAGTCAAGGCAAAACTGTCCAAGTTGTTCTGAAACCCCTGGATAGGGGGCGCATAGCGCCCCCTCTCTTGTTCCATGAGTGTTTGATTTTTTATTCTGTATAGATCTTTAGGAGATATTGCATGAACACAGACACCATCGCTAATTCCAATGCGGATGACCCCACCAAAGCACTGTGTTCGCTGAGCCAAAATTGGTGGCTTTTTGTGCTGCGCGGTGTCTTGGCATTGATTTTTGCAGCCCTCGCGTTCTGGATGCCACAATCGGCTCTGTTGGCCATGACCATCATGTTCGGCGCATTTTCCTTGGTCAATGGCGCGTTCAACTTGTTTGCAGCGGTGCGCCATATACAGAAAAAAGAGCGCTGGGGCTGGCTGCTGTTCAGCGGCATTGTCGGCATACTTACGGGCGTCGTCGTCCTGGTTGCTCCTTGGGCCGCCACGATAGTCTTGGCTTCTTTTTTATGGGCTAGCGTGGGCTTCTGGGCGATTTTCACCGGTGTGCTGGAGATATCCGCCGCCGTTCGGCTGCGTCGGGAAATCAAGGGTGAAATCTGGCTTGCCCTCAGTGGACTGCTCTCGATTATCCTTGGCGCTATCGTCTTGTGGATATTTTTTACCCGTCCGGTCGAGTCATTCGTGGCCGCAGGCTGGCTGTTGGGTTTCCATGCGGCAGTCTATGGCGTCACGCTTTTGTTCTTGAGTTGGAGTCTTCGCAAAACGCGCCTGGGGTAAGAGCGTGCCAAACCAAAATCTATGGATATGAGCATCCTCGATTCATACCTCCATAGAAATGACATCGAAGGAGTCATACATGCAGATGCAATATAGCTATCGAGCTATCGACAAAGAGTTTCATGAACCTTGGCAGAGAACTTTGGGAAATGTGATCGAGCACGCCCTCAAGCCATTGCTCGACAAACACACTAAAGATTCAGCGCAACTTCAAATCGTCCTTGATCGCGACAAGATCAAGCGGCAATTTCTGGCCAGTGGCTATATGCACCTGCCCGGCAAAAAGATTGTCAGCGTTACTGCATCACATGACGAGCTGACGCCCCTCGCGAAGATGCTCGCACAGTCGTTGTTCCGTCAGGCCAGGAAGCATTTTGACCGACTGCATGCTCAGGATCAAATCAAGCGCAAAGCACGACGCGAGCGCTTGCGCGAGCTCAAGGTGCGGATTGCCGCAAAACCCGCATCAGCCGCCCATGAGGCCGAGGTGACCCGAATGCCTCTACTGTCGAAACTTGAGGCTGTCGCAAGGCGTGAGCTGGCTTATCTGCGGGCCGTCGGCGATTTACCGCGCGATTATCCGACGCTGCGCGACGTGGTGGATGAAGCGATTGTCCGAGCTGAGGTGGAATGGCAATCCGTGCCGGGGGAAAAAGAGGCTTACACCGATCTTTTGAAGCATCTGTTCGCCGTCCTGGATAACGAAGTGGCAAGCAGCCGGCAATTTGGCGAATTCGTTTCTCTGGACGCGCCGGTCGAACCGGATGCCCAAGACGTGGCCGAGGCCATGGTGGAAGAGGAAATCTTCGAATTTTATCAGCCCGATGACACACTCAAGCTGGCCGATATCTTCGCTGGCAGTCAGCATCCCGATGTCGCAACGATCGCGGAACAGGAGGAGCTGATTGATCGGTCGAGCGAGCTCGCTTTTGCATTTGACCTGCTGAAGGACATGCCGCGTTTGTGGCGGCGCATTTTTCTGCTTATCCGTGTGGACGGGCTGAATGCCAGCAGCGTCTCTGAAATCCTGCTGATTCCTAGTAAGGAAGATGCTGTCCGAAGGTGGCTCATGCAGGCCGAAGCATTCATCGCTGCTCATCTGGAAGAGGCCGGAGTAAGCAAAAACGGGAACGATTGGCTCCAAGGCGTTGATTGGTCGGCATTGTCTGTGACCCGAAGCGAGGCAGCCTCACTGTGGTCCAAGGAGGCGAACCATGAAGAATGATCTTCACCTCGTCTGCCCGCATTGCCAGTCCATCAACCGCGTACCGACTGCGAAGCTATCGGAACATCCCAACTGTGGCCGCTGCCAGCAGCCCTTGTTCACGGGCGAGCCCATCGAGTTGACCACGGCGACGTTCTCGCGCCACGTGGAGCGCAGCGATCTGCCGCTACTGGTCGATTTCTGGGCGCCATGGTGCGGGCCGTGCAAGATGATGGCGCCACAGTTCCAGCAAGCGGCGCACCAGCTCGAACCGAGGATCCGGCTGGCGAAGGTGAATACCGAGGCTGAGCCCCACCTGGCCGCGCAGTTCGGTATCCGCAGCATCCCGACGCTCGCCCTGTTCCAGGGTGGGCGGGAGATCGCCCGTCAGGCCGGCGCGATGGGCGCGCAGGACATCGTGCGCTGGACGTCGACGCAAGTGGGACGCTGACCGATGCAGGCCTTACTCGGCGATACGCTAATCCTGCTGGCGGCTTGCAGCCTGGCGTCGATGGCGACGGCGGCGTTCAGAGTGCCCGCCTTGCTGGGGTATCTCTCTGTCGGCGTTGTACTGGGCCCCTCAGTCATCAGCGTGATCGCGCCGGGGGAGACGCTGAGCTTTCTGTCCGAGCTGGGCGTGGCGCTGCTGTTGTTCATGGTCGGACTGGAATTCTCCCTCGGACACTTCTGGCTCGCCCGCAGGACGGTGCTGATGGCGGGCGCTCTGCAGATGATCGCCGTGGCCCCGCCGCTGATCCTGCTATTGATGTGGCTGGGGCAGCCCGGCCAGAGCGCCGCGCTGCTCGGCACTGCGGCGGCCATGTCGTCCACGGCGCTGGTCAGCCGACAACTGGCCGACCAAGGCGAGCTCACCACCCGCCACGGCCGCAGTGCCATCGCCGTGCTGGTCTTTCAGGACCTGGCCAGCGTGCCCCTGCTGGCCTTGCTGGCGATCTGGGCGCGCGGCGAGTCGCCGAAGATCGAGCATGTGCTGCTCGAAGTATTCGGTGTGCTGCTGCTGTTCGCGGCAGCGGCCCTCGCCTCGCGCCGTCTGTTGCATGGCCTGCTGGGCTGGGTGGCGCGGCGGGGCCACGAGGAATCGTTCGTGCTCGTCTCCTTGTGCGTGGTGGTGGCTGCCGCCGCCGCTGCGCACGCGGTCGGCGTATCCGCCGCCCTGGGGGCCTTCCTCGCCGGGATGGTCCTGGGCGAGAGCGACTTCCGGCACCACATGGAAAGCCACCTCAGGCCCTTTCGCGATGTGTTGTCGGGCGTGTTCTTCGTGACCATCGGCCTGCAACTGGACGCAGCACAGATTATTTCGGCACCGCTGGCGGTGCTGGCGTGGCTGGTGGTGCTGGTACCAGTCAAGATCCTGCTCAATACGCTGGCCTTGCGGGCGACGCGCCTGTCCGCCCTCGATGCCTGGCGCGCGGGCATAGCGTTGGGGCACGGCGGCGAGTTCGCCCTGCTGTTGTTGGGCACGGTCTTGCAGCAGCATCTGATCCCCGCGACCGTCGTCCAACCCATGCTGGTCGCGCTGGTGCTCAGCATGGCTCTGGCACCGCTACTGATCCGCCATCACGATGTACTTGCCCGGTTCTTGAGCCGCACCGGCGGCGTCATTCAGCCACCCCAGGCTGAAGAAGTCGAGATCGCCGCGCAGACGACGCGATATCGAGACCATGTCATCGTTTGCGGCGCGGGCGAGCTTGGCCTTACAGTCAGCGAGATTCTTCGCCACGCCGGCGTGGCGCATCTGCTGCTGGAGGCGGACGCGCAGAAGGTCGAGGCCGCGCGTGCCGCCGGCGCGCCGGTGTTCCATGGCGATGCCAGTCGGCCCGATACCTTGCTGGCTGCCGGCTTGACGCATGCGCACTTGGTGGTGCTGACGTTCGCCCATGCCCAGCAAGCGTTGCGCATCGCCCAGGCGATTGCCGAGCGCCGTCCGGCGCTGACCTTGTGGGTGTCATGCAGAAGTACGACCGCGGCCGATGCATTTCGCGCCATGCCCAACGTGCGCGTGTATCAGCAATCCTTTGCCGCAGCTATTGGGCTGGCGGAACAGGTGATGTCGACGCTTGGCATGTCGACCGAGCTGATTGAAGGACACATCAACGCAATGCGCCGCCGTCTCGACAGCAGCCGTTTTCCAGGGAGTTCATCGTCATGAAATCAACACGCCTTAACCCATTTCAGGTCTTGCGTGACCAATTAGCCATCATGAGTTTTTACGAGCGCTTCGAGCAGGTCGTCGCGCTCGTGCTGTCGGCGGTGATCGCCGTCATCATCGTGGTGTCGCTGTTCCAGCTCATCTCCATCGTCTTCACGCTGCTGGTTCTCGATGCCTTCAATCCCCTGGACCACAAGGTATTCCAGAGCGTGTTCGGTATGATCATGACGCTCTTGATCGCGATGGAGTTCAAGCATTCCATCGTGCGCGTGGCGCTGCGTCGGGACAGCATCATCCAGGTCAAGACAGTGGTCCTGATCGCGCTGATCGCACTCTCCCGCAAGTTCGTGGTCCTCGACTCCGACGCGAGCCCCGCAAAGATAGCCGCGCTGGCAAGCGCCACGCTGGCTCTGGGTGCGACCTACTGGCTGCTGCGCAAGCGCGGCGACCGCGCCGCCGAGACCTCTGAGCATGACCCGTCATCATCCCAGTGATCCGCGCACGGCGCTCTTGCAACACCGCTGGCTCAACCGCCTGCAGACCGGGCTGTTGGTCCTGACCCTGGTCGGGATCGCAGCCGCAGCAGGGAGACTGCCGTTTGGGGAAGGCTGCCTGTGGCTCGCGCTGTTTGCCGTTGCAGGTGCGTTGCTGCTGGAACCGGTAGCCGCGTCGGCGCTGAGCTTGCGCCTGTACCGCGTACGGGCCTTGCACCCGCAAGAAGCCCACGAGATGTGGGCCCGGTTGCGCGAGCTGCCCGCCCGTGCCGGTTTGCCCGCCACGCCGGTGCCGCACTATGTGCCCAGTGCCGTCGTCAACGCCTTCGCCACCGGATCGAAGCAGGAGGCATCGATCGCCCTCACCGATGGCCTGCTGCGCAGCCTGAGCCCACGCGAGCTGGCGGGTGTGCTCGTGCACGAGGTCGCGCACATCGCTAATGAGGATCTGCGTGTCATGGGGCTGGCGGATTCCGACAGTCGCCTCACGAGCCTACTGGCCCTTATGGGACAGATCGCGATCCTGCTCAGCCTGCCCGCGCAGCTGGTTGGCGCGGCGGAGGTCTATTGGCCTGGTCTATTGTTATTGGCCGCATCGCCCCAGCTGGCTCTGCTCGCACTGCTCGGCTTGTCTCGCGTGCGTGAGTTCGACGCTGACCGCCTTGCGGCGGAACTGACTGGCGACCCGCAGGGGCTGGCGTCCGCGCTGGCGAAAATCGAGCGGGTCAGCCGCTCCTGGCGTGCCTGGCTATGGCCGGGATGGGGCAATCCCGAGCCCTCCTGCTTGCGCACGCGTCCGGCAACGCAAGAGCGCATCGCACGCCTGCTGACGTTGGCGCCTGGGCCAGCATCAGCGTTGCCACTCCGCGCGCCCCATTTTTTGCCGGAATCCGCTTTGGCGACGCGCCCACCGCGCTGGCGCCCGAGCGGGCTGTGGCGCTGATTGCCCATCAACAGGAGACGTCTCATGGCCTATCTCGACCCGTACCAACGCCCCGCGCCGGACCGCTTCGTCCGGCGCGGGCTCTTCATCACCGCCTGCATTGCCGCGCTCATGCTGCTGTGGCAGTTTCTGCCCGCCATCGAAGCATGGTTCAGTCCGCGCGAGGCAGCAGAACGCACCGTGATGGCGCGTGGCGATCTGGCGGCGGACGAGAAAACCACCATCGAACTGTTCGAAAAATCGCGCGCCTCGGTGGTCTACATCACCACCGCGCAATTAGTACGCGATGTCTGGACGCGCAACGTGTTCTCCGTGCCGCGCGGCACTGGATCGGGCTTCATCTGGGACGACGCCGGCCACGTCGTCACCAACTTCCACGTCATCCAGGGCGCGTCCGAAGCCACCGTCAAACTGGCCGACGGCCGCGACTACCAGGCCGCGCTGGTGGGGACGAGCCCCGCGCACGACATCGCCGTGCTCAAGATCGGCGTCGGTTTCAAGCGCCCGCCGGCCGTGCCGGTCGGCACCAGTGCCGACCTCAAGGTGGGTCAGAAGGTGTTCGCTATCGGCAACCCCTTCGGCCTGGACTGGACGCTCACAACTGGTATCGTCTCCGCGCTCGACCGCTCGTTGCCGGGAGAAGCGGGCGGCCCGGCCATCGATCACCTGATCCAGACCGACGCCGCCATCAACCCCGGCAATTCCGGTGGCCCGCTGCTCGATTCGGCTGGGCGGCTGATCGGAATCAATACCGCCATCTACAGTCCGTCTGGCGCCTCGGCCGGCATAGGCTTTGCGGTGCCGGTCGATACCGTCATGCGCGTGGTGCCGCAACTCATAAAGACCGGCAAGTACATCCGTCCGGCGCTGGGCATCGAGGTGGATGAGCAGCTCAACGCGCGTCTGCAGGCGCTGACCGGCAGTAAGGGCGTATTCGTATTGCGCGTGACGCCGGGCTCGGCGGCGCACAGGGCCGGGCTCGTCGGCGTCGAGGTCACCGCAGGCGGCATCGTGCCCGGCGATCGCGTTATCAGCATCGACGGTATCGCCGTCGACGACGTCACCACATTACAGGCCCGGCTAGACGACAAGAACGTTGGAGATGTTGTGGTCTTGTTAGTGGAGCGGGCCGGCAAGACTCGCGAGATGCTTGTGGAACTACAACCGGGAGTTTGATGGAAAGTGGGTCATGGATCTGCACAGCGAAGCAGCCAAGCGACTTCAGCCTTGCGCCGAACTACGAGCCCTAGCTAGGGATGGTCTGAAGTAGCCCTGTATTTCCGGCTGACTTCAGCCACTGCTGATTTTGAAAGCGGTGAACCGATCAAAAACGATCGGATCACCCGCTCATTTCGGTGCTTTCAGCCGTCGCGAGCACCTTGCGACGGCCATTTTCCGCATTACAGGCGCACCTCTCCTGCGCTTGCCAGCAAATGTCGGCGGGCCATCCATAGGTTCGACAGGGCAAACAGCGTCACCAGTTGTGCAGTGTTCCTCACCAGCCCTCGGAAACGTACCTTGGTGTAGCCGAAACTGCCGCTTGATCACGCGAAACGGGGGCTCTACCTTCGCTCGCACTTGCGCCTTGGCCTTCTCGATCTTGCGCTTGGCTTTGTACAGGGCGCTGCGTTTATCGAGCATCTTGTAGGTGCTGCGGCGTGCTGCGACCTGCCAGATCACTTCTCGGTCGGCATGCTCGGAGCGCTTTTCGACGCCGGTGTAGCCGGCATCGGCGCAGACGACGTTCTCGTCGCCGTGCAGCAGCTTGTCGACGTGGGTGACATCCGCCACGGTGGCTGCCGTGCCCACCACGCTGTGTACCAGCCCCGATTCATCATCAACGCCGATGTGCGCCTTCATGCCAAAGTAATACTGGTTCCCCTTCTTGGTCTGGTGCATTTCCGGGTCGCGCTTGCCGTCCTGGTTCTTGGTTGAACTGGGCGCGTGGATCAGCGTGGCATCGACGATAGTGCCCTGGCGCAGCGACAGACCGCGATCCCCCAGGTAGCCATTGATCACGCAGAGGATGCCGGCTGCCAGCTCATGTTTCTCCAGCAGACGACGGAAGTTGAGGATGGTGGTTTCGTCAGGAATACGCTCCATGCTCAGCCCGGCTAACGGACGTAGGATGGTCGTCTCGTACAGCGCTTCTTCCATGGCCGGATCGCTGTAGCCGAACCAGTTCTGCATCAGATGGATACGCAGCATCGCCATCAAGGGATACGCCGGGCGACCTGAATCGACACGGGTTTAACAGACACCTCAGAGTCATTTAAGATGGCTTAAAGAGAGGTGCCCATGAGCGGTAAGCGTTATCCCGAAGAGTTTAAAATTGAAGCAGTCAAACAGGTTGTTGATCGTGGTTATTCTGTTTCCAGCGTTGCAACACGTCTCGATATCACCACCCACAGCCTTTACGCCTGGATAAAGAAGTACGGGCCGGATTCCTCCACTCATAAAGAACAGTCAGATGCTCAGACCGAGATCCGCCGTCTCCAGAAAGAGCTGAAGCGGGTTACTGACGAACGGGACATATTAAAAAAAGCCGCGGCGTACTTCGCAAAACTGTCCGACTGAGGTACGCCTTTATCCGTGACAACGCCCGTTGCTGGCCTGTTCGCCTGCTCTGTCGGGTGCTGGATGTTCATCCCAGTGGCTTTTACGCATGGCTTCAGCAGCCGCATTCACAACGCCATCGGGCAGACCTGAGACTGACAGGACAGATTAAACAGTTCTGGCTGGAATCGGGATGCGTCTATGGTTATCGCAAGATCCATC
>NZ_JAOWHW010000106.1:0-6534 GCF_030332425.1 Citrobacter sp. Cpo142 | reverse complement strand
GACAGCTGATAGAAACAGAAGCCACTGGAGCACCTCAAAAACACCATCATACACTAAATCAGTAAGTTGGCAGCATCACCTGGAATTTTGATATTATGTATACCATCCAATCAGGCAAAGCGAAAGACACAACATTTAAACTGCACTATACACGCTATGATAACCATTCCAATATTCCAAGTTTGGGTGGTGGTTATAATAATGTCTTCCAAGATGAAAAAGATATTAAATTTGTTGTTATAGCACCGTTTACTATTTTTTAACTCAAAATTATTTAGTGCATAAATGGAATTAAAACGGGAGCAATTGAATGTCTCCCGTTTACTTATTCATCATAGAACTATCGGCGGCATTGATTAACAGTAACTAACGTTAACTCAGTCAGAGCAGTATAAAATGGGCTATCAACAACATGCTTAAATTGTGTCGCAAATAACGGTAGCCAAGTCCCCAAATGTGCATCAAGTAACTCAATTAATGCCTTTTCACGTATTTCTGAAGCAAGGACAGCAGCTTGAAATAACATTAACCCTATGTGGTCTGAAGGTTCAGGATAATTAGTATGTAACTTTAATCTTTCTCGTTTTAAAAACTCACTTAATGCGGCTGTTGATGATCCATGCAGCACGCCTTCAGGATCTAAATACACCGACCCCCAAGGAGGAGCCGGTAAGCTATTAGGACCAATAAATAACTCCACCCACTGAGTATTTAATTGTTCAAATTTGATTTCTAGTGCACTTTTAATTTGATGACTCAATGAGCTATCTATTTTACAAGGCCACTGTTCTGCAAAATTTTCCGTCCTAAAAAAATTCAGTGCACTATGACTTGTTTCATCACTTGGTGCAAATAAATAACAAGTCCCTAGTACGTTAAAAGCCGCAGCATAATGCAAAAAATGGATCATAAGAAACATCTAAACCTTTTAAAGTCACTATTTATGTTAAATATGAATATAATAAAAACAGTAACGCAGCATAAACTCCCCTACAATCGCGCCACAGCATCCCAATACTAAAAATCTCTGGCGACTCACAGTAGCTACATTACCTATATGAGTTTTAGTTCGAAGGAGCACGCTATACCCAAGCACGAATGCTGCAACTATTGCTATCCCCCAACCGACTAAACGTAATGAAGCGATATCTTGATAAGCCTCAATGGAGGAAATCGGAAACGTGATTGATTCATTATTATAAGAGGTATCGGCCAGATAACGTTCATAATAAGGTTGATACAATAGCCTAATAAATAAACTGGCACTAATAACGGCACACAGACCCCAACCCCATTGGTAAGGCAAATGTTTAACAACATTCTCTTGTTTATACCTTAGCAACAAGTTAACTAATAAATAATATCCAGCCGCCCCCAGTGTGAATGTAGCACCATAAAACATTAGATAAGTATTATCATTCATCCATACCAACACTGATGTATAGCGATAAATCGATGCCATCGCATAAACATCAAATAGCCCAGCGACAGCCGATAAACTCAATAATGGATAAGATAACTCTTTCTTAAACCATGCCCATAAAAATGCCAATCCTAAAAACGTAAAGTAAGTCGCTGTTAATACCACTTCCCGACTTAGCCAAGACGAGAAAATATTCAACAACGAGTTTGGTGCATTAAGTGGCACACCTAAATGAGTAATTGAAGAAATCAATCCTATTCCAGCAAAGACACAGCCAATAAAAAGGTAACCAAGTAAAAATGAACGACTAATCCCCTGTTCGAATAAGCCCGCTAATTTTTTAGCTGAGAGAACTAACATTAAAGTTAGGCCAATAGAGGTTTGCATTAAAAACGTAAAAAGTAATAATGGCCATTCATTCATTTTTTCTCTCCTTGAGATGCCATAGTATGACGCCCTGCACCTTGATGTGGATGGATAACCAAATTTGGATGAGTAATCGATGAATCAGGTAACCCTTTTACATCGGCTTGTGAGCCATAACGTTTTCTTAATTCGTCGATAGGACCAAACTGAATAGCACCTAAAGGGCAGGTTGCCACACAAACAGGAGATTCACCTTTTAGTTGTAAATCAATGCAAAAATCACATTTAGACATTTGCTGAGTTTCTGGGTTCATCTGTGGTGCACCATAAGGGCATGACCACGCACAAGTACCACAACCAACACATTTATCGGTATTAACTAACACAATGCCATCACCTTCGCGTTTATGCATTGCCGTTGTTGGACAGTTTTTGACACACATCGGGTCTTTGCAATGGTTACATGAAATCGATAAGGTGTAAGCGAAGACATTATTTATCAGTCCCCCCTTCCCATTTTCAATAAACTCCCCCCCAGTGACTTCATAGACACGACGAAACTTGCGACCGACCTCAAGATTGTTTTTATCTTTACAAGAAACCTGACAGGCTTTGCAGCCAGAGCAACGTGCCGAGTCAATATAAAATCCTAACTGTCGGTCACTAACAGCAGGCCGAATTTCAAACTTACTCATACTTTGCTTACCTCCACCAGTAAGGTTTGATGCGCATTACCATGTGCCATTGCGGTGCTGCGCGCAGAGGTTAATACGTTGGCACATCCACCTTGGTCAATGCCTTTCTTATCAGGCATCCACCATGCTCCCGCTTGTAAAGCGACAACTCCAGGCATGATCCTTTGCGTGATCTTAACGGGGACCATCGTCGTGCCACGGTCATTACTCACAGTGACTCGCTCACCATCAGCAATACCGCGTTGCTTAGCATCAATTGGATTTATCCACAGCTCTTGTCGCTGAACTTCCTGTAGCCATGGATTTGCAAACTGAGTAGAGTTAGCACGATTTCGCCCTTTCCAAGTGATCAATTGCAAAGGGTAGCGAAGCGTTAAGCTATCTTCAGGGCCTTCTATCGCTGGAACGTAATGTGATAAAGCAGGTATATCTCGATTGTTGCGGTCATATAACCGTTTAGAGAAAATTTCAATTTTCCCTGATGGCGTTTCAAATGGATGCGCTTCGATATCTTGAATATTTTTTTCGAAAGCAACATGACCTGTATGTGGCTTATGTTTTAATAAGTGACGACGTTTAACTAACAGCTCATCAAATGTTGGGATGCCATCTTCAGGGCGTTTTACATGCGCATCGTTCACTAAATATTCTATCCACTGTTTTTCGGTGCGCCCTTCACTAAATTGCTCACTAACTCCCAATTTATCAGCAACATCACACAACCAATCGTAGTCACTACGTCGCTCAAACTCAGGCTCAATCACCTTTTCGGATAAAATAATGTAATCACCTGGCCCCCAAGTTCCACCAATATTCCAACGTTCTAAAAAACTGGTTTCAGGTAATAACAAGTCAGCATACTTAGCACTTGGCGTGAGATAAAGATCGCTACAAACAATAAATTCGACTTTACTTTCATCTTCCAGTACTTGTGCTGCATGCAAAATATCAGGGTTCTGATTAGTCATATAATTTCCCGCAAGCGAGAAAATCATTTTTATTTCAGTATCCAATTTTTCTGCATTTTTTAAACCATTATCAGGTGTAACAAGTGCTGCATTTTCGCAAGCTTGCACCCAATTCGTGATATTAATTTTCGCTTTCACTTGATTTTCAAATATGCTAGGCCCTGCAATCGTTTTTCGTAAATCAGGTGTTACCGCCATTCCATATCCAGCGGCCCAACCGCCACGAACACCAACATTACCTGTTATCGTCGCAAGTAAAGTCGCACCTCGCGCAGAACGCTCACCACAAATATGGCGCTGAGGCCCCCAGCCTTGCATTAATGCTGCTGGTTTGGTCGATGCATATTCTCTCGCTAACTGTTTGATAGTTTCTGCGGGGACTTTGGTTATCGGCTCTGCCCATTCAGGTGTCTTAGCAATACCGTCTTTTTTACCCATTAAGTAAGCAACTAATGATTCGTTTTCAGCAACACCTTCTGGCATCTGATGTTCATCAAATCCAAGGGTATACTTATCAATAAACGCTTGGTCATGTAAATTTTCGCTGATAATTACATACATCATTGCATCCATCAGCGCATTATCTGTCGTAGGTAAAATGGGGATCCATTGGTCTGCCAAAGATGAAGCCGTATCTGAATAGCGTGGATCAACGACAATAAATTTAGTGCCGTTTTTCTTCATTTTTTGAAAATAATGGTTGGTATGACCAAAAATAGTCTCGTTAGGATTATGTCCCCATAAAATAACTAGCGGGGTATCTTCTAATGTATCGAGGGTACTACCACTGGCTGAGGTGCCATAAGTATAGGGTGTCACCGCCATCGTATTGCCATTGCTGACTGAATGGTAGTTTTCCAGAAATCCCCCCGTTAAATTAAACAAGCGGCGTAGCATGTTAGCGCCTGAAAAAATACCTCCGGTTACCCCTGTACTTAGGCTCACAAAACGCGAAGCTGGGCCATATTGATCAGTGATACGTTGCCATTCACTCGCAATTAAACTGGTGGCCTCTTGCCAACTTATTCGTTCAAAGCGGCCTTCCCCTCGCTTGCCAACCCGTTTCATTGGATATTTTAAGCGGTTTGGGTGATAGACAAATTTGCGATAGCTTCGTCCACGAACGCAAGCTCGCATAATAGGCATCTCTTCATCAAGATCCGCATCAGGCCGTGTACTAATACGTGTAACAACGCCTTCTTTAACATGCGCTCTGATATCACACTTACCACCACAGTCAAAACTACTGCAAGTCGAAACGACCCGTTCATTATCCTGAGTTGAGATGTTTTTTGTTGGAATAACTGACGGGTCTGTAGGGAGAAAGGCGACTGACTTAGATGCTAAGAAAGAAACAGCCATTAGTGCAGAGCTGCCTTGGATAAACCGGCGACGACTTAACGGGCCAATCAGTTGCTCATCCGACTGATTGTGCTTACTTTCCATAATAACTCTACCTCAAAGATACATTAGGTTGCCATGTCATATTAAACATTTATTGAGTTGCCAACTTTCGAAAAATAGACAATGATATTTGAATCTCAGCCAATAAGGGTGACTATGCGAAATATCCCACTTAAAAGCGTCGATGATGTAAAGCGCGATGTGTTAGCGATCGGCACTGACTACCTCCCGAATATCCTGCTCAATTCACACCTTCATCGTCGTGCTCAATTTTTATACGGCGCGACAGGTCTCATTGAGGTGAGTACCGCTGACGGTGAGTGGGTTATCCCGCCAGATAGTGGTGTTTGGATCCCTGAAAATACTGCACATGAAACGCGTATGTTGAATGTAAGTACACGCAGCCTATATATCGAGCCTACCGCTGCACCACGGCAAAATCAGAAATGCGAGGTATTGCGAGTATCTCCATTATTACGTCAGCTATTACTCGAATCTGTTGATATGCCAATAGAATATGATCTTAATGGGCGAGATGGCGTATTAATCCAGCTGACATTACATGAAATCGCCCGTGCAGCCCCCCTACCTTTTTATGCACCGATCCCCCGAGATGCAAACTTAGCTAAACTATGCCGAGAGTTCCTAAAATCGCCGAAAATTACATCCTTACCCCATGAATGGGCTGAAAAACTGCATAAAAGTGAACGCTCTTTTAGTCGTTTTTTTGGGGCTCAAACTGGATTGTCATTTTCAGATTGGCGCCAACAGGCTTGTTTACTCAGTGCGATCACGCATATTTCAGCTGGGAAATCGATCACCGAAGTCGCTTTTGACTTGGGATATAACAGCGTCGGATCGTTTTCAACTATGTTTAAAAAGTGGTTAGGGCAAACACCATCCAGTTTTATCCAACGTATCGCTCAATAGAAAAATCTGTTGAACCGTAAGCCAAACACCATATAAGGATAAGGACAAAAAGCGCTGGCCTATCTAGGTATCATTCAAGGTGACGAGTCGATAACGAATGTTTACGGTCAACCAAAGTTGTTACATTTTTTGAAACGGGTTACTCATAAGTTGCGATCAACCATGCAGAACCATGATAATTCCCAGCGACTGCATTTTCTCCTTTTATATGGCTGGCAATACTGATTATATTTTGTTCATTAAATTCAACCTGTAAAGATTGCTGAATCGCCACGGATAATCTAGACACTTCCGAGCCGTTGATAATACTGGTTTTCATATTCTGTCGGTGACATCTGTTCGCTAGAACCATGCCGACGCTTACTGTTATAAAACATTTCGATGTAATCAAAAATATCACTGCGGGCTTCTTCCCGCGTTCCGTAGATCTTTTTCTTTATCCGTTCGCGTTTCAACAACTGGAAAAAGCTTTCTGCAACCGCATTATCATGGCAGTTACCGCGACGGCTCATGCTGCCCTCCAGGCCGTGTGATTTCAGGAACGACTGCCATTCATGGCTTGTGTACTGACTGCCCTGATCCGAATGAACCAGCACCTGTTTTTCGGGATTACGCCGCCATACAGCCATCAGCAGTGCGTTCAGGACAATGTCCTTTGTCATCCGGGGTTGCATGGACCAGCCGATAATTTTGCGTGAGAACAGATCAACAACAACGGCAAGATACAGCCAGCCTTCGTGGGTCCTGA
>NZ_JAOWHW010000105.1:0-3677 GCF_030332425.1 Citrobacter sp. Cpo142 | reverse complement strand
GTAAGCGTGCAGTGAGAACCGTATTGACGAAGTGAAGCTGGTCAGGCAGGCAGAGTAACCCGCCACGGGAGCAGAGCACCCACCCGGTTCACAGGCCAGTCGGCGATGACATCAAGTACATAATGCAGATAGCGTTCCGGATCCACGCCGTTTAATTTGCACGTCCCGATAAGACTGTACAGTGACGCACCGCGCTCACCACCATGATCCGAGCCGAAGAACAGCCAGTTTTTTCTCCCCAGACTGACCCGTCGTAGGGCGTTTTCGGCAATGTTATTATCCACCTCCACCCAGCCATCTTCTGCATAGCGGATCAGCGCCGGCCACTGGTTCAGCGCATACCCGAACGCCTTCGCCAGTTCTGAGTGCCTTGAGAGGGTTTTCTGTTTCTCCCGCAGCCACCCCTCCAGTGACGCCAGCAGCGGCAGCACTTTTTGGTGCCGGACTGCCTGCCGTTCCTCTGCTCTTTTACCTCTGATCTCCGACTCGATGGCATACAGCTCGCCGATCCGTTTCAGCGCCTCCTCCGTCAGGACTGACGGGGTACGGACGTGAACATCGTGGATTTTTCGGCGGGCATGGGCCCAGCACGCGGCTTCCTTTATATGGCCGTCGCGGTAGAGCTCGTTGAACCCGGCGTAGGCATCAGCCTGCAGTACGCCACTGAAGCCTGCAAGATGGGTCTGAGGGTGGATACCTTTTCTGTCCGGGCTGTAAGCGAACCACACTGCGGGGGCCAGCGCTGATCCGGCGTTGCGGTCGTCTCGAACGTACGTCCATAAGCGCCCGGTCTTCGTCTTCTTATTGCCCGGCAACAGCACCGGGACAGGCGTATCGTCAGCATGGAGTTTGCCGTCGGTCAGGACATAGTGCTGAAGGGCTTCATCCAGCGGTGCCAGCAGACGACAACACGCATCCACCCAGCCCGACAGTACAGAACGACTCAACACTACACCCTGGCGGGCATAGATCTCCGACTGGCGATACAGCGGTGTGTGCTCTGCATACTTTGAGGTCAGCACTCGGGCCAGCAGCCCCGGTCCGGCGATCCCCCGTTCGATGGGGCGCGAAGGAGCCGGGGCCTGAACGATGCGATCGCACCGACGGCAGGCATGCTTTTCACGGACTGTCCGGATAACCCGGAAGGCGCTGCACATCAGCTCCAGCTGTTCGGCGGCATCCTCACCCAGGTAACTCAGCGAACCACCGCACTCCGGGCAACACGGCTCAGTCGGCAGCAGCCGCTTCTCATCCCGTGGGAGTGACTCAGGGAACGGTTTGCGGGTGCGGGTCTGACGCAGCGGGCGCTGCACTGCCGGGTCATCCACCCGGCCGGTCAGCGTATCGCTTTCCTGCTGCAGCAGGTTCAGGTCAGCTTCCATTTGCGCGATACGGCGGGATACCTTTTCGGAACGACTGCCGAAGTTCATCCGGCGCAGCTTATCCAGTTGCGCCTGCAGATGGTCTATTTCGCGTTCCCGGTTGCTCAGCTTTTCCTGCAGGGCGTGGATCAACGCTTCCTGTTCGGCCAGGCGCTGTTTCAGCAGAAGGATGTCGTCAGAAGAGGTATCGTTCATAAGCCTGTATTTTACCAGGCTTATTCTGCGACAACCAGGATAAAGAGCGCTACAACATGGTCAGGGATGTCAGTAACCGCTTTGGCTGTCGCCAGTCGATACCTTCCATCAGCATCGCCAGTTGCGCCGGCGTCAGGAACACTTTGCCATCGCGGGCTGAGGGCCAGGCGAAGCGACCACGTTCCAGTCGCTTTGTCAGCAGGCACAGACCATCGCCGGTGGACCAGAGCAGTTTTACCTGACTGCCGCTGCGTCCCCGGAAGATGAAGACGTGGCCGGACATCGGGTCATCTTTCAGCGCGGTCTGCACCTTTGCGGCGAGGCCATTGAAGCCGTTGCGCATATCGGTGATACCGGCAACCAGCCAGATTTTTGTGCCTGCGGGAAGATTTATCATACCGGCCCCCGCATCAGTTCGCGCAGGACAGTGCTCATGAGTTCAGCAGAGGGATGAGTCAGTGTTATTTCTCCTCCCCGACATTTTATGTGGCAGGTAGCGGGAGGAGAGCAGGATGGTAGTTCGAAGGTTGGGAGAGAAGAGCCCGCCTGAAGCTGCACGGGTATCAGGGCAGGAAGCGACGATGAGTTTTTTCGGGGCCGACAGACCCGCCCTTCACGCTGCCAGAGCCTTATCCATTTAAAGAGCAGGTTATCATTGACGTCATGTTTCCGGGCCAGTGCGGCAATACTGCCTTCTTCTTCAAGAGCCAGCCTGACCAGTTCCATTTTGAATTCAGGGGAATAGTGTTTCCGGGGAAGTCTTTCTTTAGCGCGCATGAGGTGTCCACCTGCAAAATAAGTGGGTGCTTAAGTTACAGGATCCTGGATTCGGGACCAGACGGTACTCAGACGACGCTTACGTTTCTCAGGAAAGCCGCTGTAGATTCAATCTGTCAATGCAACACCCCTTTCAATTATCTCTTTCGGTGTTTTGAACTTCAGTGTCTTTCTCGGTCTGTTGTTTAGCTGAGCAGCAACCAGATCTAGTTCATGTTGAGTATATTGGGCAAGACATGTCTTTTTAGGAAAGTACTGCCGAATTAGCCCATTTGTGTTCTCATTTGTTCCCCGCTGCCAAGGACTCTGAGGATCGCAGAGGTAAACTTTAACGCCGGTGCTGACAGTAAATTCCAGATGTCTGGCCAGTTCCATTCCTCTGTCCCATGTCAGTGATTTTCTGAGTTCTGACGGTAAACTCAGGAATTTGTCGGTAAGAGCCTGATTTACTGAGACAGAATCTTTGCCCCTGAGTCTAAGGATGATCGTATAACGTGATTTTCGGTCTACAAGTGTGGCTATATGAGAGTTTTTTGTACCTGAGACTAAATCGCCCTCCCAATGCCCCAGAGAGCGTCTGTTATCGATATTTCGGGAACGTTCGTGAATTGGTGTTCCGTTCACTATGTTAATCGTACCTCTTTCGCCTTTGCGGGTATGACGCCTGCCATGGCGAAGGCTATGCGACCGTCGCAGATGCTGTATATTCAGGTGGTGTAGCGCTTCACGGCTACGAAAGTACAGCGTTTTATAAATTGTCTCAGGTGATATTCGCAGCGTTTTTTGACGTGGTTTTGTTCGCCTTAACCATCCTGATATTTGCTCTGGAGACCATTTCATCTCCAGCTTTTCCAGAACAAGCTTTCGCAATGGTAAATTTTGATCCAGTAAGCACGGTTTTGGCCTTTTCGCCATTCTGTTGGCTCGGTTATTAGCATCAACAGCTTTGTAATAGCGTCTGCCCCGATTACGCTGAACTTCACGTGAGATCGTCGAAGGACTGCGATTCAGCGCAGTAGCTATCGCACGAATGCTCATTTTGGCTGACAAACCAGCTCGTATCTCCTCGCGCTCAGACAGTGTCAGGTGAGCTACAGCCCGCTTACGCTCATGGGGTTTTATGCCGCCAGTATCCCTTAACATAGTGAAGATCGTTCCGGGTTTTGAACCCAGGATATTCGCTATTTCACTGAAGCCTGTTCCGTTCTTCCATAGTTCAAAAACAGAGGCTTTTTCCTCTGCTGTAAATGTTCGTCTCATTCAAAAAACCTCCGCAACCCCATGTTTTCACATAACTGTTGCGTTGACCAATTGAATCTACAG
>NZ_JAOWHW010000104.1:0-1682 GCF_030332425.1 Citrobacter sp. Cpo142 | reverse complement strand
GGCGTTGTGAATGCGGCTGCTGAAGCCAGGCGTAAAAACCACTGGGATGAACATCCAGCACCCGACAGAGCAGGCGAACAGGCCAGCAACAGGTGTTGTCACGGATAAAGGCGTACCTCAGTCGGACAGCTTTGCGAAGTACGCCGCGGCTTTTTTTAATATGTCCCGTTCATCGGTAACCCGCTTCAGCTCTTTCTGGAGACGGCGGATCTCAGCCTGAGCATCTGACTGTTCTTTATTAGTGGAAGGATCCGGACCGTACTTCTTTATCCAGGCGTAAAGGCTGTGGGTGGTGATATCAAGGCGTGTTGCAACGCTGGAAACAGAATAACCACGATCAACAACCTGTTTGACCGCTTCAGTTTTGAATTCTTCGGGATAACGTTTACCGCTCATGGGCACCTCTCTTTTAAGTCATCTTAAATGACTCTGAGGTGTCTGTTAAACCCGTGGCGATTCAATTCACCTATTTATACCAATACCTCCATTATTCATTAAGGGCTAAGGAGCGGTTTGCTTGAGCTAGTAGTAACGTCCGTTCCTGGCACATAGCTGCCATTGAAATGGTTGCGCACCGTCATGGGGTGTCGGGGGTCGGAGGTTCAAATCCTCTCGTGCCGACCAAAAATCCTCTAAGAACCAGCCTGTTACGGCTGGTTTTTTTATGTCTGTTTTCTGTACGGGGAAACTCCGGGGAATTATTGGGGTGAAACTATCGACAGATCACCAGCCAACTACGATCTATCGGATTGTAATATCCTCTTGAGTAGCAAGCACGATAATTGCCAGGAACCTTTTCCCTATACAGTTGTCTGACAATAGAATTCATCTGACATTAAGAAGCCCTATGATTACTAGTCTCTCATTGGTATTTGCCGTGATTACCACTCTGTGCATCATGTTGTTCGCTGCGGTAAAAGTAGGGATTGGTTTGTCTAACAATCCAGACAGAAATGATAATTAACCTCAACCACGTAACCACACTTCATACTTCACTTAACAGTGATGTGCTCACATCACCGGGCAGTCATCAAACTCCGCATTCCTGGCATCATTAATGATGTACGTGATCACTCCAAATATAGCGGGTGAAGAACTGTAACCATCATCATCTGCTGGCAGCGCTTCCCTTCTCCCGTTATCCAGATTAACCAGGTGAGGCTGAGGATGAGTCCGATATCGCTTGATCCTGAATTCCCCGTCTATCGCGCATATCAGTAGCGAGCCATCACAGGGAGAAAGTGACGCATCCACAACAAGCAACGCCCCCTGGAGTATTCCTTCCCTGAAATGTGAACGCGATGCCCGCATGAAATAAGTCGCCGCTGGCTGGCTGATTAGCTGCTGATCGAGGGAAATCCTTTTTTCAACATAATCAGCCGCAGGTGAAGGGAATCCCATGTTTACGCCCTCTCTTGAATACCGGATAAAAACACAGTATAAATACTGTATATCCATCCAGTAAAGAGGCAATGAGTAATGTTCGTGGAACTCGTTTATGACAAAAGGAATTTTGATGGTCTGCCCGGTGCAAAAGATATCATTCTGGGCGAATTGATTAAGAGGATTCACCGGATTTTCCCCGACGCTGATGTCAGGGTTAAACCGATGATGACACTGCCGGCGATCAATACTGATGCCAGCAAGCATGAGAAAGAACAGATAAGCCGTACTGTTCAGGA
>NZ_JAOWHW010000103.1:0-4212 GCF_030332425.1 Citrobacter sp. Cpo142 | reverse complement strand
TCCTTTTACACGCTCAGCAATGGCGGCGCGTTTATGGCCCCTGATGCTGACGTTGACGATAAATGGCATCTGTTCAACGGTATGAACGGCAATGGCGCGGACATGAGTGCTGAAGCCGCAGGCATTGCTGTCTGCCTGATTGAATACAGCCATCACGCCTGCCGTACAGAGTGTGACGCAATGACCGCGCACTATTACCGCCTGCGGGACTATGCCCTGCAGCATTCTGAAGCCCACGCCATTTTGCGTATCATTGACTGACCGGAGGAGCAACGAATGAAACAGCTTTCCTTTTTACCCGGCGAGATAACGCCACAGGACCGGCGTCTCATTCAGCGGGCGCTCAGGGCTCTGGAGCGGCACCTGCATGAGCCTGGGGTAGCCTTCACCTCCACTCATGCCGTCCGGGAGTGGTTGCGGCTGCATATGGCCGCGCTTGAACGGGAAGAGTTCCGGGTGCTGTATCTGAACCAGCAGAACCAGTTGATTGCCCACGAAACCCTGTTTGCCGGTTCTATTAGCAGTACCGAGGTACATCCCCGCGAGGTGGTCAAGCGCGCTCTGTACTTCAACGCGGCAGCGGTAATACTGGCGCATAACCATCCTTCCGGCGAGACGACGCCCAGCCAGGCTGACAAAGCCCTCACGCAGCGACTGGTTCAGGTACTTCAACTGGTGGATATCCGTGTCCCTGACCATCTGATTGTCGGCGGCAGGCAAATCTATTCGTTCGCAGAACACGGTCTGCTGTGAGGTATTACATGAAAATTATCAGTAAACGCCGGGCAATGACGATATACCGCCAGCATCCTGAGTCCCGAATCTTTCGTTTCTGCACCGGCAAATACCAGTGGCACGGTAGCGTCTGCCATTACACCGGCAGGGACGTTCCGGATATCACAGGAGTCCTGGCGGTATACGCCGAACGCCGCCAGGACCGCGAGGGGCCTTATGCCTGCCTGATGAGCATCACCCTGAACTGACAATAAAGAGGTTATCAATGAGCAAAATCACATGGGGTCTGCAGCGTGATATCACGCCACGTCTGGGAGCCCGTCTGGTGCAGGAAGGCAACCGACTGCATTATCTGGCTGACCGGGCCAGCATGACCGGCAAGTTCAGTGACATCGAATACCGGAAGCTGGATGAAACATTCCCGCACTTTATCCGCCAGATGGAATCGATGCTGACCACTGGTGAACTCAGCACCCACCATGCCCACTGCGTTACCCTGTACCACAACGATTTAACCTGCGAAGCCGACACCCTTGGCAGTTGCGGCTACGTATACATCGCCATTTACCCCACTCAGCGTTAATTACCTTCACGAGAGCAAACATGAAAACTTTACCTGCAACAACTCAGCGGGCGGTGAAGCCCTGCCTGTCACCCGTGGCTGTCTGGCAAATGTTACTGACACGTCTGCTGGAACAGCACTATGGTCTGACAATAAACGACACGCCATTCTGCAATGAGGCTGTGATTAAGGAACACATCGATGCCGGTATCACCCTAGCCGATGCCGTGAATTTTCTGGTAGAAAAATACGAGCTGGTTCGTATAGACAGGAAGGGATTTAGCTGGCAGGAACAATCTCCTTATCTCCGGGCTGTAGACATTCTGCGAGCGCGGCAGGCAACTGGCTTGTTGCGGCAAAGCCGTAACAACGTAGTACGATGAACATTGCGTACAACCTTCCCGATTTACATTTCTGAACTTCCTCCCTTGTTTACCTATTGCGTAATGCGCCTGCTACTACCCGGCGGGCGCGTTATCTTTTTACGGACAAACAATCATGCAACCAGAAGTTGAAGTATTAACCGATCATAATGAGCTAATTTGTTCGAGCTTTATTGAACACATTGCCAACACATTAAATTTAGGAGTGGTGTAGACATGGACAACTAAACCTGCAGCCACGGATGTATAGTGAGCGAAGCCCTATCAGGCCTTTTTGGTCAGTAGATAAGATTGATCTTCGTTGATAGAATTTACTTACACCAGCTGTTACATGAAAATAATTTTTTGGTGGGAGAATGATAAGATCTTACGTAAGAATTTGATTTTAATGGTGCCGATAATAGGAGTCGAACCTACGACCTTCGCATTACGAATGCGCTGCTCTACCAACTGAGCTATATCGGCCCTGATAAGGACGTGCCCATGAATGTGAACACGGGGTAGAAGGTTAAAACTAACCGGACTGTGCGTCAATGGCCTTGCGAATCAAACGCCTATTTTTGCATCATCCGCATTCAATTACGCACAAATCGTGTCGTCACAGGCTTCCTGATACGTGGCAAGGGAATTCTATAACCAGCGGCGAACACGCTGCTCATAGCGCATCCATTCCGGCCCGAAATGTTTTCGTAGTTGTTCCTCTTCAAAATCAATATGTAATCTGGCAACCACCAGCATAAACAGCGGTGCAGCCAATATTCCAATCAAGCTACCGACGTAAAGAGCAAAAGCTAACTGAAGTCCACTCATTCCAAGATAGATTGGATTGCGGCTCCAGGCGTAACATCCGTCAGTAACAAGCGTGGTCGATTTCTCTGCATGCAGTGGGTTTAGCGTCGTACGTTTCTTCCGCATCTGCCACGCGGTATGCAGTATCATCGCCAGACTGACGCTAGCCAACAATGCACTTATCACGATAGTCACCGCGCCAAATGTGAAACGCGGTATCGCCGTCAACGCATCCGCGATGAGGAATAATAACAGGATGAGAGGTGGTGGAAGCCAGACTCTTAATTTTGTCAGAAAAGGACGCATGGCTACGGGCAAACCTCAGTACCTGTTTGATTAACGCTGATATCACTATAAATACCCCGTTTAAGATACATAAACAAACGGTGCACACCTCACTATAGGACTTTTTACTTAATCAGACAGACAGGCAGCGATGCAAAGACGCCCATACCATAGGCGTCTGCCCCTGGTGTTCAGGAAAAAATCATGCTGCAGGCTATGTCAGCTCAGAGCACATACTCGTTTAAAGGTTTTACCCTTCATATGTAATAACCGTGTCAAAAAGGAATTACGTAGATAAAGGTGAATCCGACGCTGATTCAAACAAATCTACTGACTGCTGGTAATACCGGATAAAATCATTAAATGTCACTGGCGGTAGAAACTGATACCCCTGCAGATAGTCAACATTATTTTTTCCCAGCCATTGTTGCTGATAGTCATTTTCAACACCCTCTGCCACCGTACGTAACCCCAGAAGTCCTGAAAGGTGAGTAATTGACTCGAGCATAGGGATATATTGATCAACCTCTTTAATTTCCTTAATGAAGCTTTTATCAATTTTGATTACATCCAGGTCTAACTCATTGAGATAGCAGAGATTAGCGTATCCAGTACCAAAATCATCCAAAGCGAACAAAACACCTTTATTTCGCAACGAGCGAATAAGTTCTTTGATTGCAGGAGTAATCGTGAACGTCTGGTTCTCTGTTATCTCTATCATCAATTTTATCGGAAGACCCTGCGTTATCTCCATAAAATTAAGGCATTCCCAATAGAATACAGGATTATTTAAACCTGACGGACTGACATTAAAAGAAACGAACAGAGTTTTATTAATACTCGCGCCTCCAGAGACCAGATTGCGCGCAACAGCGGTCATTAAATAGCTAGTTAACTCATTGATTAAACCACTTTTTTCAGCCAATGGAATAAACTCTCGCTGAGAAATAGCATAGTTATGTCCCTGTGGCCAACGAGCCAATACCTCAACTCCACAAACGTCGCCCCTGATATTCACGATGGGCTGAAAATAAGGAATGATCTCCTCATTCCTTATTGCCATACTCAGTCTACTAGTATCCGAAACATCATATGTGTCAGTGTAAACTGCATCCCCATTCACATTATTATTGATTATAGAACCTTCATTTAATAAATTATTTCGGGTTAAAAAGATAACAGTTTCATTAAAATTGGAAAAGCCGAGGCGAGCAGTAATTTTATCCCGATATCGATACACTGACTTAATTGTTAGCGAATTAGCAATACAGAAATCATGCAGTTTTTCTTTTGTGAATGATGAATACAGCATTTCTTCTTCAAATTCAGTCAAGTTAAAAGTAAACATCGGTGAATCTTTATTGACTTCCACAACTTTGTTAGGGAAGGTGCGAATAAGCAGGTCATTTCTTCCCAAGCTGACTCGCTGATTAAAATTTCGCGGATCTGGGCCGATTT
>NZ_JAOWHW010000102.1:0-60253 GCF_030332425.1 Citrobacter sp. Cpo142 | reverse complement strand
TCATGATGTCCCTCTGGGATGCGCTCCGGATGAATATGATGATCTCATATCAGGAACTTGTTCGCACCTTCCTTAGCGGTTCATCCTGATGTCAAACCCATTGAACGCACCTCAATGAACTCCTGGGAAGATACGGCGTTTGTGAAAGCGGTGGAAGCGACCGGGCGTAAAAAACTGATTATCTCCGCGCTGTGGACCGAAGTATGCCTGACTTTTCCAGCGCTGATGGCACTGGAGGCAGGCTATGAAGTTTATGTGGTAACGGATACCTCCGGCGGCACGTCCGTAGATGCTCATGAGCGTTCTATCGACCGCATGGTACAGGCAGGTGCCGTACCCGTAACCTGGCAACAGGTTCTTCTCGAGTACCAGCGCGACTGGTCCCGCAAAGAAACCTACGACACCGTAATGGATCTGGTACGCGAGCACAGCGGTGCCTACGGTATGGGCGTGGATTATGCCTATACCATGGTGCATGGCGCGCCGGAACGTAAAGCTTAAATACACGTCATCCTTCATGTTGCATCTTTGTTGGCTTCGCTTGCGTACCCCGGTCACTCACTTATGTAAGCTGCCGGGGATCCACAACCTTGCCGCCTCGATGCACCATGAATGATTTTGTGTATTACTTTCCAGGCCTAAGCGGCCTGTTTCCTGTCAACAAGGAACCCTTCATGGCGCAGAACAAACATGTGACGTTGGTAATTACTCACACTCTGCTACCTGAGCAGGCGCAGCGGTATGAGCAGTGGCTGGGGAAAATCATGCCTGTAGCGGCTGAATTTCCCGGTCATCTCGGGGCGAACGTGATTCGCCCGGCAGATGGCAACAACCTGTGGAACATCATTATCCGCTTCGACACGCTTGAGCATCTGTATAGCTGGACCCAGTCCGATACGCGCCGCGTGTTGGTCGAAGAGATTGCTCCACTGCTGGCTGAAGGTGACAAAACCGAAATTCGCACCGAAGCAGCATTCTGGTTTACGCCGCCCGCGCCCCATGTACGACAGCCCAAACGCTGGAAACAGTTTCTGATAACCCTGCTGGTGATATTTCCAAGCACCAATCTGGTGCCGTGGTTGACCGGCATTGTGCTGCCTGCAATGAAGGGCTCGTTACTCCTGCATCTCATCAATGATGCCTTTGTGGTTGCGCTGGTGGTCTGGTTCTGGATGCCCATCGTAACCCGTCTGTTTGCCGGATGGCTGAAAAAAGCCTGACCGGTATCTCAGGAGATTGTTATGTCTCAAACTGCCACACTGATTCTGACTCACGGAAAAATTCATACTCTCGACAGACAAAGTCCTCAGGTCGAGGCGGTGGCGATCGCCAACGGAAAGATTCTGGCGACCGGTAGCCACGAACGGGTAATGAGCTTTACCGCTGAAGGGACGCAGGTTGTCGATCTGCAAGGGCATACGGTGATCCCTGGCCTGAACGATTCGCACCTGCACCTTATTCGTGGTGGACTGAATTACAACCTGGAATTGCGTTGGGAGGGCGTGCCGTCACTGGCGGACGCGCTACGCATGCTCAAAGACCAGGCTGACAGAACGCCGTCGCCACAATGGGTACGCGTGGTGGGCGGCTGGAGTGAATTCCAGTTTGCCGAACGTCGCATGCCAACCCTCGAAGAACTGAATGAAGCCGCTCCTGATACTCCGGTTTTTGTTCTGCATCTCTACGACCGGGCTTTGCTCAACCGCGCCGCGCTGAAAGCGGTTGGCTATACCAAAGCGACGCCGGAACCGGCGGGCGGTGAGATTGTGCGTGATAGCAACGGCAACCCGACCGGAATGCTGATCGCTAAACCGAACGCGATGATCCTTTACTCGACGCTGGCAAAGGGACCAAAACTGCCGCTGGAAATGCAGGTTAACTCGACCCGTCAGTTTATGCGCGAGCTGAACCGTCTGGGACTGACCAGCGCCATCGATGCGGGCGGCGGGTTCCAGAACTACCCGGAAGATTACGAGATCATTGAGCAGTTACACGCCAACAAACAGATGACGGTGCGTATTGCCTACAACCTGTTTACCCAGCGTCCGAAGCAGGAACTGGAAGACTTTGAACGCTGGACCGATATGCTCAAGCCAGGGCAGGGAACCGACTTCTATCGTGCCAATGGGGCAGGGGAAATGCTGGTTTTCTCGGCCGCGGATTTTGAAGACTTCCTCCAGCCACGCCCGGATCTGCCGGAAGGTATGGAAGATGAGCTGGAGCGCGTGGTGCGACACCTGGTTGAGCACCGCTGGCCGTTCCGCTTGCATGCTACCTACGATGAATCCATCAGCCGAATGCTGGACGTGTTTGAGAAGGTAAATCGTGATATCCCGTTCAATGGTCTGCACTGGTTCTTCGATCACGCCGAAACAATTACCGAACGAAATATCGAGCGTGTAAAAGCGCTGGGGGGTGGGATAGCGGTTCAGCACCGTATGGCGTTCCAGGGCGAATATTTTGTCGATCGCTACGGTAAAGATGCGGTCAAACATACACCGCCGGTGGCGAAAATGCTGGCGGCTGACGTTCCGGTCGGACTGGGGACTGACGCCACACGCGTGGCCAGCTACAACCCGTGGACCGCGCTCTACTGGCTGGTTTCGGGCCGTACCGTTGGTGGTATGGCGATGTACGATGATAACAATCGCCTGCCACGCGATGTGGCACTGGAACTGTGGACGGCCGGTAGCGCCTGGTTCTCCAGCGAACAGGGTAAGAAAGGGCGCATCGAGAAAGATCAACTGGCCGACCTGGTGGTGCTGTCTAAAGATTACTTCAGCGTGCCGGAAGAAGAGATCAAAGGCATCGAGTCGGTGATGACCATTGTCGATGGCAAAGTGGTGTACGCCGCCGGGCATTTCACCCCGCTGGCACCGCCAGCCATTCCGGTTGTGCCGGACTGGTCGCCGGTAGTGAAGGTGCCGGGGCACTATCGCTCAGCGCCACCTGCTGCGGCGAAAATTGGCGCAATGGTGCAGATGCACCAGTGCTGCGGTAGCTGCGGTGTACACGGTCACCAGCATGATATTGCGCGGAAATCGGGGATTCCGGTGTCAGATGACCGGGCTTTCTGGGGCGCGCTTGGCTGCTCCTGCTTCGCGTTTTAATTGTGGTTTGGATAAGCGTATCGTCACTGGCGATACTAACGGAAAGTGACGCAATCGCTTATCTGATCTGCGAACAATAAAAAAGGCCCGCATTTGCGGGCCTTTCGTCGATTCATGCCAATTACAGGCTGGAAACGTTCTCGGTCAGGTATTTTGCCACGCCGTCCGGAGACGCGTTCATACCTTCTTTACCTTTTTCCCACTGTGCCGGGCAAACGTCGCCGTGCTCTTCGTGGAACTGCAGCGCGTCAACCATGCGCAGCATTTCGTCGATGTTACGACCCAGCGGCAGATCGTTAACCACCTGGTGGCGAACAACGCCGTTAGCGTCGATCAGGAAAGAACCGCGCAGCGCAACGCCCGCTTCCGGGTGCTCAATGCCGTAGGCTTTCTGGATTTCGCGTTTGATGTCAGCAACCATTGCGTATTTCACTGCACCGATGCCGCCTTTGTCGACAGGGGTGTTACGCCATGCGTTGTGGACAAATTCAGAGTCGAAGGAAACGCCAACAACTTCAACGCCGCGCTTCTGGAATTCTTCGTAACGTTTGTCGAATGCGATCAGTTCAGACGGGCAAACGAAGGTGAAGTCCATCGGCCAGAAGAACAGAACGGTGGTTTTACCGTTGGTATGCTGTTTGAAGTTGAAGTTTTCAACGATCTCACCGCTACCCAGTACCGCAGCTGCTGTGAAATCCGGAGCCTGACGAGTTACCAGTACCATATAATTCTCCTGCAAAGTTAAGGGGTTTTTGGAACGCAACGCGGGCCAGTATAGAGAGTGTTCGGGAATAAGACAAAGAGGCGCTGGCAATCAATGAGACAGGTTTTGTCTATCAATCTTTTGCCGGATGGCGGCTACAGCTTATCCGGCGGGCAATGCGGGCTGCGATCAAAGGGTTTTACGCCGCGCCTGTTCCATCATTTGCGGATAAAACTGCCAGAATCGTTCTTCTAACGCATCGTAATGCGTATCGAGGTCATACCATGAGTCGCGTAGGGCATCGAGCCGTGGACGGCGGCTGGCCATGCCGTTCAGGACGTTCTGGATAAAATCCATGTCCCGGTAGCGCTCAAGCCATTTCTCTGACCATATATAGTTGTTCAGATTGATAAAGCGCGGCGGCGATTCCGGCAAAATAGTGGTTACCTGGGTACGGGCATAGCGCACAAAGTCCGTCAGCGGGAAGTCAGGGGAGATTTCCGACCAATGGCGCGACAGAAAATGATCCCACATAACGTCCAGCGTAATCGGCGCGACGCGGCGCGTTTCGCTACGAAACCACTCTTTGGCTTCACGCACCTGCGGTAAGTTATCGGTCATCACATCGATACGACGATGCATAAAGATGCCTGCTACCACATCAGGCGAGTAGTGCGTTTCCGGATTACCCCGGACAAAATCGGCCAGCAGATTGCCGGAAAGCGAGCTATCGGCAAGGTGAGCGAGATGCAAATGTGCAAGAAAATTCATAGTTAAACGTTTATCCAGAGGGGTAAAGGTTGCAGGGAGAACGCCCCGGCACTAGACTACCCGCCTCTTATTTTAGTCTGAGTCAGTGTCATGCGCGTTACCGATTTCACCTTTGAATTACCCGAATCCCTGATTGCCCACTATCCGCAAACTGAGCGCAGTAGCTGCCGCTTGCTGTCTTTGGACGGGCCGACGGGCGCGCTGACGCACGGTACTTTCACCGATTTGCTCGATAAGCTCAACCCTGGAGATTTGCTGGTCTTTAACAACACCCGCGTCATTCCTGCGCGTCTGTTTGGTCGTAAAGCCAGCGGCGGCAAGATTGAAGTGTTGGTCGAGCGTATGCTGGATGACAAACGTATTCTGGCGCATATTCGTGCCTCGAAAGCGCCGAAACCGGGTGCCGAGCTGCTGCTGGGCGACGACGAAAGTATTAAAGCGACGATGGTTGCCCGCCATGACGCGCTGTTTGAAGTTGAGTTTAACGACGAACGCAGCGTGCTGGATATCCTCAACGCCATCGGCCATATGCCGTTGCCGCCATATATCGACCGTCCGGATGAAGACGCCGACCGCGAGCTGTACCAGACCGTATACAGCGAAAAACCGGGTGCCGTCGCTGCACCGACCGCGGGTCTGCATTTTGACGATCCGCTGCTGGCTAAACTGCGCGATAAAGGCATTGAAATGGCGTTCGTCACCCTGCACGTTGGCGCGGGTACTTTCCAGCCGGTGCGCGTAGACACCATCGAAGACCACATTATGCATTCCGAATATGCGGAAGTGCCGCAGGATGTGGTGGACGCGGTGCTGGCGGCGAAAGCGCGCGGTAATCGCGTGATTGCGGTAGGTACCACCTCCGTGCGTTCGCTGGAAAGTGCGGCGCAGGCGGCCAAAAACGATCTCATCGAGCCGTTCTTCGGCGATACACAAATCTTTATTTATCCAGGCTATAAATATCAGGTGATTGATGCTCTGGTCACTAACTTCCACCTGCCGGAATCGACGCTGATTATGCTGGTTTCCGCATTTGCTGGTTATAAAAACACCATGCACGCCTATCATGAAGCGGTAAAAGCGGAATATCGCTTTTTTAGTTACGGGGATGCCATGTTTATCACGTACAATCCGCAGGCTATTTCTGAGCGACCGTGAGAAGGCTATCTCACTTGCCATTTTGATGTCGGGCAGTGCTCGCCATCCTCTCGTACTGCGTGTACGCTCCGGTGGCTGTGCGCTGGTCGCCCCCCAAACTGGCTGCGCCGATTGCGCCTTCGCCAGTGGGTTAATATATTTTTACTCCGTGGAGTAATTCCGTGGGGAAAGTTTAATCATCAGACTGTCTCTCTGATGCAGGAGAAAAAATGAAATTTGAACTGGATACCACAGACGGTCGCGCTCGCCGCGGCCGCCTGGTTTTTGAACGTGGCGTAGTAGAAACGCCTGCTTTTATGCCGGTCGGTACTTACGGCACCGTGAAAGGCATGACGCCGGAAGAAGTTGAAGCAACCGGCGCACAGATCATCCTCGGCAACACCTTCCACCTGTGGCTGCGCCCGGGTCAGGAAATCATGAAACTGCACGGCGATCTGCACGATTTCATGCAGTGGAAAGGGCCGATCCTCACCGACTCCGGCGGCTTCCAGGTGTTCAGCCTGGGCGATATCCGTAAGATAACCGAGCAGGGCGTGCATTTCCGTAACCCGATCAACGGCGATCCGATTTTCCTCGATCCCGAGAAGTCGATGGAGATTCAATATGATCTCGGTTCCGATGTCGTGATGATCTTCGACGAATGTACACCGTATCCGGCCGACTGGGACTATGCTAAACGCTCAATGGAGATGTCTTTGCGTTGGGCGAAGCGCAGCCGTGACCGTTTTGATAGTCTCGGCAACAAAAATGCGCTTTTTGGCATCATTCAGGGCAGTGTTTACGAAGATTTACGTGATATCTCCGTCAAAGGTCTGGTAGATATCGGCTTTGATGGCTACGCTGTCGGCGGTTTGGCTGTCGGTGAGCCGAAGGAAGATATGCACCGCATTCTGGAACATGTTTGCCCGCAGATTCCGGCAGATAAACCGCGTTACCTGATGGGCGTCGGCAAACCAGAAGATCTGGTTGAAGGCGTGCGTCGCGGTATCGATATGTTTGACTGCGTGATGCCAACGCGAAATGCCCGTAATGGTCATTTGTTTGTGACTGACGGCGTGGTAAAAATTCGTAACGCGAAACATAAAAGCGACACCAGTCCGCTCGATGCTGAGTGTGATTGTTACACCTGTCGCAATTATTCGCGCGCTTACTTGCATCATCTCGACCGTTGCAACGAAATATTGGGCGCGCGACTCAACACGATTCATAACCTTCGCTACTACCAGCGTTTGATGGCGGGTTTACGCAAGGCTATTGAAGAGGGTAAATTAGAGAGCTTCGTGACCGATTTTTACCAACGTCAGGGTAGACCAGTTCCACCTGTGAACGTTGATTAATTTTAATAATGAGGGAATTTGAATGAGCTTTTTTATTTCTGATGCGGTAGCGGCAACAGGTGCTCCGGCGCAGGGCAGCCCGATGTCTCTGATTCTGATGCTGGTGGTGTTTGGTCTGATTTTCTATTTTATGATCCTGCGCCCACAGCAAAAGCGTACCAAAGAACACAAGAACCTGATGAACTCCATTGCGAAAGGCGATGAAGTACTGACTAACGGTGGTCTGGTGGGTCGCGTGACTAAAGTAGCAGAATCTGGCTACATCGCTATCGCGCTGAACGACACCACTGAAGTGGTTATCAAACGTGATTTCGTAGCTGCCGTTCTGCCGAAAGGCACCATGAAGGCGCTGTAATTTATTGTTTTCCCAAAGGGAACTGCCGTGTTAAACCGTTATCCTTTGTGGAAGTATGTCATGCTGATCGTCGTTATTGTCGTCGGTCTGCTCTATGCGCTTCCCAACCTGTATGGTGAGGATCCGGCTGTTCAAATCACTGGCGTGCGCGGTGCCGCCGCCAGTGAGCAAACGCTGATCCAGGTCCAGAAAACGTTACAAGAAGATAAAATCACACCTAAGTCTGTGGCTCTGGAAGAGGGTGCTATTCTCGCGCGCTTCGACTCCACTGATACCCAACTGCGCGCACGTGAAGTATTAATGGGCGTACTGGGCGATCAGTACGTCGTGGCGCTTAACCTTGCTCCGGCAACCCCACGCTGGCTGGCTGCCATTCACGCAGAACCGATGAAACTCGGTCTTGACTTGCGTGGCGGCGTTCACTTCCTGATGGAAGTGGATATGGACACCGCGCTGAGTAAGTTGCAGGAACAAAATATCGATAGCCTGCGCAGCGATCTGCGTGAAAAAGGCATTCCTTATACTACTGTTCGCAAAGAAGATAACTACGGTCTGAGCATCACTTTCCGTGATAGCAGCGCCCGTGATGAAGCTATCTCTTACCTGAGCAAACGTCACCAGGATCTGGTTATTTCCAGCCAGGGCAGCAATGCTCTGCGTGCGGTAATGACCGATGCGCGCCTGAGCGAAGCCCGTGAATACGCGGTACAGCAGAACATCAACATTCTGCGTAATCGTGTTAACCAACTGGGTGTTGCTGAGCCGGTGGTACAACGTCAGGGTGCTGACCGCATTGTGGTCGAACTGCCGGGTATTCAGGATACCGCGCGTGCGAAAGAAATTCTGGGCGCAACCGCGACGCTGGAATTCCGTCTGGTAAATACCAACGTTGACCAGTCCGCTGCGGCATCCGGGCGTGTACCGGGTGACTCGGAAGTGAAACAGTCTCGTGAAGGTCAGCCGGTTGTGCTGTACAAGCGCGTGATCCTGACCGGTGACCATATCACCGACTCTACTTCCAGCCAGGACGAATACAATCAGCCGCAGGTTAACATCTCGCTGGATAGCGCAGGTGGTAACATCATGTCCAACTTCACTAAGGACAACATCGGTAAGCCGATGGCGACCCTGTTTGTGGAGTACAAAGACAGCGGTAAGAAAGATGCTAACGGTCGTGCAGTACTGGTGAAACAGGAAGAGGTGATTAACATCGCCAATATCCAGTCTCGTCTGGGTAACAGCTTCCGTATCACCGGTATCAACAACCCGAACGAAGCACGCCAGCTTTCCCTGCTGTTACGTGCCGGTGCGTTGATTGCGCCAATTCAGATTGTTGAAGAACGTACCATCGGCCCAACCCTGGGTATGCAGAACATTAAACAGGGTCTGGAAGCATGTCTGGCCGGTCTGGTGGTGTCTATCCTGTTCATGATCTTCTTCTATAAGAAGTTCGGTCTGATTGCGACCAGTGCGCTGATTGCTAACCTGGTGCTGATTGTCGGTATTATGTCGTTGCTGCCGGGTGCTACGCTGAGTATGCCGGGGATTGCGGGGATCGTCTTAACCCTTGCTGTCGCGGTCGATGCGAACGTACTGATCAACGAACGTATCAAAGAAGAGTTGAGTAACGGGCGTTCGGTGCAGCAGGCCATCAATGAAGGTTATGCGGGCGCATTTAGCTCCATCTTTGATGCGAACATTACGACGCTGATCAAGGTCATCATCCTGTACGCAGTGGGCACCGGGGCAATTAAAGGGTTCGCGATTACTACCGGTATTGGTGTGGCGACGTCGATGTTTACCGCGATTGTCGGTACACGTGCCATCGTAAACCTGCTGTATGGCGGCAAGCGCGTCAAAAAGCTGTCAATCTGAGGAGTGCGAAGTGGCACAGGAATATACTGTTGAACAATTGAACCACGGCCGTAAAGTCTGGGACTTTATGCGCTGGGACTACTGGGCTTTCGGCATTTCAGGTTTCCTGCTGATTGCGGCCATCGTGGTGATGGGCGTACGCGGGTTTAACTGGGGTCTCGATTTCACCGGTGGTACGGTTATTGAAATCACGCTGGAAAAACCGGCCGATATGGACGTGATGCGCGATGCGCTGGAGAAAGCGGGCTTCGTTGATCCGCTTCTGCAGAACTTCGGCAGCAGCCACGACATTATGGTACGTATGCCGCCAACTGAAGGTGCAGACGGCGGTCAGGTGCTGGGTAGTAAAGTGTTGAGTGTGATTAACGAATCCACCAACCAAAACGCCGCGGTGAAGCGAATTGAATTCGTGGGTCCGAGCGTGGGTGCAGACCTGGCGCAAACCGGTGCGATGGCGCTGATGGCGGCGTTGATCTCCATCCTGGTGTACGTCGGTTTCCGTTTTGAGTGGCGACTGGCGGCAGGGGTAGTTATCGCGCTGGCGCACGACGTGATTATCACACTTGGGATCCTGTCGTTGTTCCATATCGAGATTGACCTGACTATCGTCGCATCACTGATGTCGGTAATCGGTTACTCGCTGAACGACAGTATCGTTGTATCTGACCGTATTCGTGAAAACTTCCGCAAAATTCGTCGCGGTACGCCTTACGAAATCTTTAACGTGTCACTGACTCAAACGCTGCACCGTACGTTGATTACGTCCGGTACAACGTTGATGGTTATTCTGATGCTGTTCCTGTTCGGTGGTCCGGTACTGGAAGGCTTCTCGCTGACGATGCTGATCGGTGTTTCTATCGGTACTGCGTCTTCTATCTACGTGGCATCGGCGCTGGCGCTGAAGCTGGGTATGAAGCGTGAGCACATGCTGCAGCAGAAGGTCGAGAAAGAAGGGGCGGATCAACCGTCGATTCTGCCTTAACCCATCCAGGAGTGAAGATACTGGAATCCCGATCGCAAGGTCGGGATTTTTTTTGCCTGTGAATTAGCGACAGGTAATTATCTTTTCCTGTCGCCACACTACTGACAGTATGCTGTCAGTAGCCCTGTCTTATAGTCCTCCTGAGATTACCCACACAGGCAGGAGGAAGTATGAGCAACGTAATTAATTGGTTTGAAATCCCCGTGGCACAAATGGATCGCGCCATCGCTTTTTATGAGCCAGTGATGCAGGTTTCTTTGCGTAGGGAGAACATGGACTGCGCTGAGCTCGCCGTATTTCCGCATCAGGATCCCGCTCCCGGCGGGGCGCTGGCTAAATTTGATGGTATTACGCCTTCAGCGCAGGGCGCTATTATTTATCTGCATACGGACGATTTGGCTGCAACGCTTGAACGCGTCGCCACTGCTGGCGGTCAGTGTGTGTTTGGCCCACTCGAACTGGGGCAGGACATTGGTACGATTGCGCTATTTACTGACAGCGAAGGCAATCGTGTTGGTTTACATCAACCCGCGTAATATTTTCAGCACTGAGGATTAAAATGAGCAGACGCGCCGACCGCTTGTTTCAGATTGTGCAAATCCTGCGTGGCAGGCGAGTGACAACGGCGGCGCTGCTGGCAGAGCGTCTTGAGGTTTCTGAACGGACGATTTATCGCGATATCCGCGATCTCTCTTTATCCGGCGTGCCTATTGAAGGCGAAGTGGGCAGCGGATACCGCTTAATGGCCGGGTTTGATCTACCGCCGTTGATGTTAACGCATCACGAATCAGAAGCATTGATGGTAGCGATTCGGTTGCTGAAAACATGGGGTGGGGATTCACTCTCACAGGCGTTGGAATCCGCGCAGGAAAAAGTGTTGGCGATATTGCCGCCAGAGAGTCGGCGCAGAGCCGAGCAAACGCGGATTTTCGCGCCAGATTTTGGTAATCAGCCGCATTCACGTAGTGCCTTCGATCTCATACATCGCGCGGTTTCAGCACAGCAGGTGCTGGCGCTGCATTATCGCGATGAGTCCGGGAACCTCTCCTGGCGCGACGTTCAGCCGCTGGGATTATTTTTCTGGGGCGAGCACTGGCTGCTGGTTGGCTGGTGCGAGAAGCGTGACGATTATCGTTGCTTTCGCGTTGATCGATGTCTGAAGATTACGCCACTCGACAGGCATTTTCGCGAATCGGCAGATCGCTCGCTAAGTGACTTTTTGCGTAAAGTACGCTGTGAAGACCAGCCATAAAAAAGCCAGCGGTTAAGCTGGCTTGTCTGCGAAACATTGTCTGGATTAGAAGTTGTAACCTACGACCAGGTAACCACCCCAACCGGTAGATTTCGCGCTGAAATCGCCTTCGCCCCAGTTCAGGGTATCTCCACCTTTCCACTGGCCGCCGTTATGGAAGTAACGCGCTACGACGGAGTAATGCCAGTGATCGTAGTTCAGCGCCAGGACGTGGCTGGACGCGATAGAGTTGCTGGTGCGGTTCGGATCATCACCCAAATCTGAGCCCCAGTCGAAGTTGGTGAAGCCGATGTAGGTCAACTGGCCGCCCCAAACCTGGGTGATCGGCACAAAGTATTTCACTTTGAAACGGTAGCCATCCCACTCGTTTTCGTTGGATGCGCCATAGTTCTGCCACTGGTATTTAGCATACACGTTCAAAGACAGACCCATCGGCAGACCGGTATCGATATCGGTACCCAGACCCATATACCAGGTGCTCTGGCGGCTGGCTTTGTTATCACCCATATCGTAGATGTAGTTGTTGGCGAAATACCATTCTTTGAACGGACCAAAGCTCAGGTCAGCACCGGTCAGTTTGTCGATGGAGAAACGCGGTTCGATTTCCATAAACAGCGGGGAACCGTCAGACCAGATACCTTTATCGTTGCCGTTACCCCAGTCGAAGGTTTTCGGAATATCGATGTAGCCATAGAAGTCAAACCAGTCTTTTTTAGCAAACGCTTCGTATTCCAGATACACGTCGTTGTTCAGTTTCGGGGAGAAACGGGTGTGATAGCTACCCACCACGTTAACGCTCTGGTGCCACCAGTCGGACAGATATTGCGGTTTGTCATTTTCTGCTGCGTTGGCAGTAAAAGACGAGGAGAGCGCCAGCACTGCACCGGCTGCAAGTAATGTTTTTTTCATATGTATGCCACTGTTTGAAATCCCTTTCGGGAGTGAAAAATGCGCAATTTGCGTTTCTAAATATTTCGTAATTCTTCGGAGCCTATTATAAAAATCATTGTTCACAAAAATATGTCTTGTTTCACAGTTCTATCATTTACGTAATCGATTGCGTTCACGTTTGCGTACTTTAGGCGGCGAATTGTACTGGCTCCCATGAATGTTGCCAAGTTTTACCAGAAATATCGGTTATGTCAGGGGAGTAACAAAATGGAGCAGAGTGATGTTGCGGAACGCACAAAACGTTCCGCAAAAAAGTTTATTGGCTAACAGGCTGGACGTCGTGGATGCGCACAAATCCTAACTGATCTGGAGTGAGGCCATTTATCTGTAACGGAATGTCTACGTCGCTGGGAGCAAGAATACTCGCCGGAGCGTTGACCAACTGGTTATGAACGTTCACTTCCTGATAGTTGTCCGTGGTGCCCTGAATTTGCCCGTACTCGACGGTGGCGCTAAAAGCGGGTAAAGGCGTGTTGGATTCACCCTGAATCCGTAGCGTCAGGCGCGTACCATCGGCGTTCGGTGCAATGTTCACCAGCGACATGCGTAAGGTGCCAATCTGGCTGTCCAGTCGTGCCGGGGTTTTGGAACCCGGTAGCAGATAGACGCCGCTGGTTGATTTTGCATTCAACATATTTTGTTGCGTAATTTTTACCGTTTCCTGATTAAGCTGCGTCATCTCTTTATTCAACGTGCTAACGCTTTGATGCATCTGGCGTACTTCGCTTTGCTGTGCGCAGGCACTAAGACTAAAGAGACTTCCCACCAGGAGAATTCTTAGGTAACGTCTTGTCATTGTGATTACTTCCTTCATTGTCGCGATAGCATAATGGTAGTGTGCACTGAGCACGAAGGCATCGATCCTTTGTCTCAAAAGCGCAGCGCCTTTGTTGTCACGGCAGTTCAGGGTAAAATAGATTCTGTTAACCACTGAGGTACAGGACGCCGTATGCATTGCCCATTCTGTTTCGCCGTAGACACTAAGGTAATTGACTCTCGTCTTGTAGGCGAGGGCTCCTCGGTACGCCGCCGTCGGCAGTGTCTGGTTTGTAACGAACGTTTCACCACTTTTGAAGTGGCTGAACTTGTCATGCCGCGCGTTGTGAAAAGCAACGATGTGCGTGAACCCTTTAATGAAGAAAAGCTGCGCAGCGGCATGCTCAGAGCGCTTGAGAAACGGCCTGTCAGCGCAGATGACGTCGAAATGGCGTTAAACCATATCAAATCACAGCTGCGTGCGACGGGCGAGCGTGAGGTGCCGAGTAAGATGATTGGCAACCTGGTGATGGAGCAGTTGAAAAAGCTCGATAAAGTCGCCTACATCCGCTTTGCCTCTGTCTACCGGAGTTTCGAAGATATCAAAGAATTTGGCGAAGAGATTGCTCGCCTACAGGACTAAGCCATGCAGGATGAATTGTACATGGCGCGCGCGCTGAAGCTTGCTGCGCGCGGACGTTTTACCACTCACCCCAACCCCAACGTGGGCTGCGTGATTGTGAAAGATGGGGAGATCGTCGGTGAAGGATATCATCACCGTGCGGGCGAACTGCATGCCGAAGTTTATGCTCTGCGGATGGCCGGAGAAAAAGCGCAGGGGGCAACTGCCTACGTGACGCTCGAACCCTGCAGTCATCATGGTCGCACGCCGCCGTGTTGCGATGCGCTGATTGCGGCGGGGGTGTCGCGTGTGGTTGCGGCGATGCAGGATCCCAATCCGCAGGTCGCAGGACGTGGGCTCTACCGTTTACAGCAGGCGGGCATCGACGTCAGCCACGGGCTGATGATGAGCGAAGTTGAGCAACTGAATAAAGGCTTCCTCAAGCGCATGCGTACGGGATTCCCGTATCTTCAGCTTAAGCTTGGCGCGTCGCTTGATGGCCGTACGGCGATGGCCAGCGGTGAAAGCCAGTGGATTACCTCGCCACAGGCGCGCCGCGATGTGCAACGCTTGCGCGCGCAAAGCCATGCCATTTTAACCAGCAGTTCTACGGTGCTGGCAGACGACCCTCAGCTTACCGTGCGTTGGTCGGAGCTAGGGGAGTCAACTCAGGCGAGTTACCCGCAGGAAGAGCTGCGCCAGCCAATCCGCATTGTTCTTGATAGCCAGAATCAGGTCACACCGGAGCACCAAATTGTGCAACAGCCAGGAGAAACCTGGATTGTCCGGACTGAAGACGACCCTCGTAGCTGGCCGGAGACGGTGCGCAGCCTGAAGGTGCCGGAACATAACGGGCATCTGGATCTGGTGGTGCTAATGATGCAACTGGGCAAACAGCAAATTAACAGCATTTGGGTTGAAGCAGGCCCAACGCTCGCAGGGGCATTATTACAGGCCGGTTTGGTCGATGAGCTAATCGTTTATGTTGCGCCTAAACTGTTAGGCAGCGATGCGAGAGGATTATGTGTGCTTCCAGGCCTTGAGAAACTGGCTGACGCACCCCATTTCAAATTCAATGAGATACGCCAGGTGGGCTCGGACGTTTGCCTGCATTTAACGACTGCGTGAGGCTTTCTGATTTAGAGGAAGCAGCGCACAGAATATTATGATAAAATCCGCCCCCCTTACGGGGCCATAAATCGAACCCGAAGGAAGAATATGAACATTATTGAAGCTAACGTTGCTACCCCGGACGCTCGCGTCGCCATCACCATTGCGCGTTTCAACAACTTTATCAATGACAGCCTGCTGGAAGGTGCTATCGACGCCCTGAAACGTATTGGCCAGGTTAAAGATGAAAACATTACCGTTGTTTGGGTTCCAGGTGCATATGAGCTGCCACTGGCGGCCGACGCACTGGCAAAAACCGGTAAATACGACGCGGTGATTGCGCTCGGTACGGTGATCCGTGGCGGTACCGCGCACTTCGAATATGTGGCTGGCGGTGCAAGCAATGGCCTGGCGCATGTCGCTCAGGACAGTGGCATTCCGGTAGCCTTCGGTGTTCTGACCACCGAAAGTATTGAACAAGCCATCGAACGTGCTGGCACTAAAGCCGGTAACAAAGGCGCAGAAGCTGCACTGACTGCGCTTGAAATGATTAATGTATTGAAAGCCATCAAGGCCTGATTTTTGTAAGGGGAAATCCGTGAAACCTGCTGCTCGTCGCCGCGCCCGTGAGTGTGCCGTCCAGGCGCTCTACTCCTGGCAGTTGTCCCAGAACGACATCGCTGATGTTGAATACCAGTTCCTGGCGGAACAGGACGTTAAAGATGTCGACGTTCTGTATTTCCGTGAACTGCTGTCCGGGGTGGCGACTAACAGCGCGTACCTGGATGGATTAATGAAGCCTTATCTGTCTCGTCTGTTGGAAGAGCTGGGTCAGGTAGAAAAAGCTGTACTGCGTATTGCGCTGTTTGAATTGTCTAAACGTAGTGATGTGCCGTACAAAGTGGCCATCAACGAAGCGATTGAACTGGCAAAAACCTTCGGCGCCGAAGATAGCCACAAATTCGTGAACGGCGTACTGGATAAAGCAGCACCTGTGATTCGCCCCAACAAAAAGTAATCCCGAGGCCGGCTGGATGGTGGAACCTGTTTCCGCTGTCCCCGGCTTTTTCTTTTTTTTCTGCTGAGGCATAACGTATGGCATGTGGCGAGTTTTCCCTGATTGCCCGTTATTTTGACCGCGTAAGAACTTCTCGTCTTGATGTCGAAACCGGTATTGGTGACGACTGCGCACTTCTGAACATCCCTGAAAAACAAACGCTGGCGATCAGTACCGATACGCTGGTGGCAGGTAACCACTTCCTCCCCGACATTGATCCGACCGATCTCGCGTGGAAAGCGCTGGCGGTGAATTTGAGCGATCTGGCGGCGATGGGGGCAGATCCTGCGTGGTTGACGCTGGCGCTCACGTTACCTGACGTCGATGAAGCCTGGCTGGAAGCCTTCAGCGATGGCCTGTTTGAACTCCTCAATTACTATGATATGCAGCTGATTGGCGGTGACACCACGCGTGGGCCGCTGTCGATGACGCTGGGTATCCATGGCTACGTCCCCGTTGGGCGGGCCTTAAAACGCTCTGGCGCGAAACCGGGTGACTGGATTTATGTTACCGGCACGCCGGGTGACAGTGCGGCCGGGCTGGCGATTTTGCAGAACCGATTGCAGGTTGCAGATGCAACAGACGCGGACTATCTGCTGAAACGCCATCTGCGTCCCACGCCGCGTATTTTGCAGGGACAAGCCCTGCGCGATCTGGCCAGTGCGGCTATCGATATTTCCGACGGTTTGATTTCCGATTTGGGGCACATCGTTAATGCCAGCGGCTGTGGCGCACGGGTTAACGTTGATGTGCTGCCATACTCCACGGCATTGTCACAGCACGTTGAGCCGGAACAGGCCCTGCGCTGGGCGCTCTCGGGCGGTGAAGATTATGAGTTATGCTTTACCGTACCGGAAATTAATCGTGGTGCGCTGGACGTGGCGCTGGGAAATCTCGGCGCAGCGTTTACCTGCATTGGGCAGATGAGCGCGGACGTGGAAGGCATTCACTTTACGCGCGATGGAAAACCCGTCACGTTTGACTGGAAAGGATATGACCATTTTGCCGCGCCTTAAAAAAGATGTCGCCAAAAGCCGCCTGAGTATGCGCAATCCGTGGCACCTGTTAGCCACCGGTTTTGGCAGCGGGCTGAGCCCAATTGTTCCTGGCACGATGGGATCGCTGGCGGCGATCCCTTTTTGGTATTTAATGACCTTTCTGCCGTGGCAGCTGTATTCGCTGGTGGTGATGTTATCTATCTGTATCGGCGTTTATCTGTGCCATCAAACGGCGAAAGATATGGGCGTGCACGATCACGGTAGTATTGTCTGGGACGAGTTTGTCGGGATGTGGATTACCCTGATGGCGCTGCCGACAAACGACTGGCAGTGGGTTGCCGCCGGATTTGTGATTTTCCGTATTCTGGATATGTGGAAGCCGTGGCCGATTCGTTGGTTCGATCGCAACGTGCATGGCGGGACGGGAATCATGATCGACGATATTGTGGCTGGAATACTCTCTGCCGGAATTTTGTATTTTATCGGTCATCACTGGCCGGTAGGTATCATTTAACCCTTTTCAGGGGCTATTGTAGGCCCGATAAACGCCGAGACATCGGGCGATCAGTGCCGGATGCGCTATGCTTATCCGGCCTACAATCTTCAACCGCGCTTATTTAAATCCCACCACCGGATGCTGTTTGTACGGCGTTTCCAGCTCGGCAATTTGCTCCGGCTTCAACGTTAAATCTACCGCGTTGAGCAACTCATCCAGCTGTTCCTCACGCGAAGAGCCAATAATTGGCGCTGCCACGCCGGGTTTGCTCAGCAGCCAGGCCAGCGCAACCTGTGCCCGCGTTACACCCAACTCCTCACTGACACCGGTCAGTCGTGCGGCGATTTGCGCGTCGTTTTCATCGCTCTCGTTGTACAAATTTTTACCGACTTCATCGGAAACCAGACGTGCGGTCGTTTCTCCCCAGGGACGCGTCAGGCGACCGCGCGCCAGCGGGCTCCATGGGATGACGGCCACGCCTTCCTGATAGCAAAGCGGCAGCATTTCGCGTTCTTCTTCGCGGTAGATTAGGTTGTAGTGATCCTGCATGCTGACGAACTGCGCCCAGCCGTGTTGCTTCTGTAAGGCCAGAGCCTGGGCAAACTGTGAAGCGTGCATGGATGAGGCGCCAATATAGCGAGCTTTACCGGCTTTCACGACGTCGTTTAGAGCCTCCAGCGTTTCTTCGATTGGCGTGTTGTAATCCCAGCGGTGAATTTGCAGGATGTCCACATAGTCCATACCCAGGCGTCTGAGGCTGTCGTCGATTGAGCGCAGGATTTGTGCGCGGGATAAACCTTCCGCTAAATCATCCACCTGGTGAAAAACCTTGGTAGCGACCACGACATCTTCGCGGCGGGCGAAATCACGCAGCGCACGGCCGACAATCTCTTCGCTACTGCCAGCGGAGTAGCTGTTGGCGGTATCGAAAAAATTAATGCCGCCCTCAAGGGCGTGTTTGATTATTGGGCGGCTGCTTTCTTCAGGTAGCGTCCAGGCGTGATTGCCGCGATTGGGTTCGCCAAATGTCATGCAACCCAGGCAAAGGCGGGAGACCCGTAGGTCGGTTTTTCCTAAGATGTTGTATTTCATCAATCCACTCCTGCTTAGCTCGTGATGAATTAAGCATAGCAGGAGCGGGGAGGGGATTATGCCAGCCAGGCCTTGATTTTGGTCTCAATTCCGGCGGCATTCAGACCCAGATCGGCACGAGCTTCATCCTGAGTTCCCTGCGGGATGAAGAAGTCTGGTAGGCCAATGTTCAGCACCGGGACGGGCTTACGATGGGCCATCAGCACTTCGTTTACGCCGCTGCCAGCACCACCCATAATGGCGTTCTCTTCAATGGTAACCAGCACCTCGTGTTGGGCAGCCATTTCAAGGATCAACGTTTCATCCAGTGGTTTTACAAAACGCATATCGACCAGCGTGGCGTTCAGCGACTCTGCTACCTGAGCGGCTTCCGGCATCAGGGTACCGAAGTTGAGAATCGCCACTTTTTCCCCGTGACGTTTCACGATGCCTTTACCAATTGGCAGTTGTTCCAGCGGGGTCAGCTCAACGCCTACCGCGTTGCCGCGTGGGTAGCGCACGACCGTTGGACCGTCATTGTAGTGATAGCCGGTGAACAGCATCTGGCGGCATTCGTTTTCATCACTCGGGGTCATGATGACCATTTCCGGGATGCAGCGCAGGAAGGAGAGATCGAAAGCCCCCTGATGGGTTTGTCCATCTGCGCCAACAATCCCTGCCCGGTCAACGGCGAACAGGACCGGCAGTTTCTGGATGGCTACATCGTGCAGCACCTGATCGTAGGCGCGTTGCAGGAAGGTCGAGTAAATGGCTACCACCGGCTTGTAGCCGCCAATCGCCAGACCGGCAGCAAACGTCACCGCGTGCTGCTCGGCAATCGCCACATCGAAATAGCGGTCCGGGAACTTACGTGAAAACTCCACCATTCCGGAACCTTCGCGCATCGCCGGGGTGATTGCCATCAGCTTATTGTCTTTCGCTGCGGTCTCGCACAGCCAGTCACCGAAAATTTTTGAATAGCTCGGCAGGCCGCCACTGCTTTTCGGCAGGCATCCGCTGGACGGATCGAATTTGGGTACCGCGTGGAAGGTTATCGGATCTTTTTCCGCAGGCTCGTAGCCACGACCCTTTTTGGTCATGATGTGCAGGAACTGCGGGCCTTTCAGATCGCGCATGTTTTTGAGCGTAGTAATAAGCCCCAGCACGTCGTGACCGTCCACCGGACCGATATAGTTAAAGCCCAGTTCTTCAAACAGAGTCCCCGGCACAACCATACCTTTAATGTGTTCTTCAGTACGTTTGAGCAGTTCTTTAATCGGCGGCACGCCGGAGAAGACTTTCTTCCCGCCTTCGCGCAGCGAGGAGTAGAGTTTGCCAGAGAGCAGCTGTGCCAGATGATTGTTCAGCGCGCCAACGTTCTCTGAAATCGACATTTCGTTGTCGTTGAGGATAACCAGCATGTCGGGCCTAATATCGCCCGCGTGGTTCATCGCTTCAAACGCCATCCCTGCGGTGATGGCTCCATCACCAATCACACACACGGTACGGCGCTCTTTACCTTCTTTCTCGGCGGCAACGGCAATACCGATACCTGCGCTGATGGAGGTTGAAGAGTGCCCAACGCTCAGTACGTCATACTCGCTTTCACCGCGCCATGGGAACGGATGCAGGCCGCCTTTCTGACGAATGGTGCCGATTTTATCGCGGCGACCAGTCAGAATTTTGTGCGGATAAGCCTGATGTCCCACATCCCAGATTAACTGGTCAAACGGGGTGTTGTAGACATAGTGCAGCGCGACGGTGAGTTCCACCGTGCCCAGACCAGAGGCGAAGTGCCCGCTGGAACGGCTTACGCTGTCGAGCAAATAGCGGCGCAGTTCGTCGCAAAGCTTTGGCAGGCTCTCTTTTGGCAGCAGACGTAACTCCTGGGTGGAGTCGACCAGCGCCAGGGTCGGGTATTTGGCTATATCAAAACTCATCGCAAGCTCATGGGATATGTTGGTTTATTTATCACGCTGGATTATGTAGTCCGCTAGCGCTTCCAGTGCCGAGGTATCGAGTGACTGTGCGGCCAGCAGACTTAGCGACTGGCGGGCGTCCTCGATTAAATCCCGGGCTTTATTCTGGGCTTGCTCAAGACCCAGAAGTGCAGGATAGGTACTTTTGCCAAGCTGCTGGTCAGCACCCTGACGTTTACCCAATGTTGCAGTATCGCCTACCACATCCAGGATGTCATCCTGAACCTGGAAAGCCAGACCGATGCTTTCTGCGTATTTGTCGAGTATTGGCAGGCATTCTCGCCCTTTATCGCCAGCACTTAACGCCCCCAAACGCACGGCGGCGCGAATCAATGCTCCGGTTTTATGGCGGTGAATCCGCTCCAGTGCATCCAGCTCAACCTGATGACCTTCAGCTTCCAGATCCAGTGCCTGGCCGCCGCACATACCGGCGATGCCGCTGGCCTGAGCCAGTTCAGAGATCATCGCGATGCGGTCATGGTCAGTGACTTCCGGCATTGGGGCGTCGCTGATAATGGAGAATGCCAGCGTTTGTAGCGCATCTCCGGCCAGGATCGCATTTGCCTCGCCAAATTTTACGTGGCAAGTCGGCAGACCGCGTCGCAGGTCATCGTCATCCATCGCGGGCAAATCATCGTGCATCAGCGAATAGGCATGAATGCATTCGACGGCGGCAGCGGGAGCATCAAGCGTACTCAGGCTGACACCAAACATCTGACCGGTCGCATACACCAGGAACGGGCGCAGACGTTTACCGCCTAATAATGCGCCATATTGCATGGTTTCTACCACGGGAGTGTTCTGAAAGGGCAGTGGCGCGATAAAACGGCTCAGTGCCTGGTTTGCCTGCTCAACGCAAGCCTGTAGCTGCTGCGTAAAATCCATTTACTCATTATCCGGTGTAAAAGGCGTAAGGGCGGCGTCTTCAGTATCTGACAGCAGGATTTGTACGCGCTGTTCAGCCTGTTGTAATTTGACCTGTCCCTGACGCGCCAACTGTACGCCACGTTCGAATTCGTTCAACGCTTCTTCTAACGGCAGGTCGCCGCCTTCCAGACGGGTAACAATTTGTTCCAGCTCGCTCAGCGCGGTTTCAAAACTGGCGGGCGCTTCATTTTTCTTCGGCATAATGAATGTCTGACTCTCTGTATTGGCAGCACAAGACTATGGTAACGGACTCGCACTGATAAGCAAATAACGCGCAATGTGCACAGTAGCCGCGTGATGGTGATATACTTGCGCGCCTGGATGCAGTCGCGGGTATGGGCTGCTGTATTTTTTTCCATTACAAGTCATTCAGACTTGCCTAAGAACCATTGCCGCCATGAAGTTTATCATTAAATTGTTCCCAGAAATCACCATCAAAAGCCAATCTGTGCGTTTGCGCTTTATAAAAATTCTGACAGGGAACATTCGTAACGTTTTAAAGCACTATGATGAAGACCTTGCCGTTGTCCGTCACTGGGATCACGTTGAGGTTCGCGCTAAAGATGAAAGCCAGCGCCTGGATATTCGCGACGCGCTGACCCGTATTCCGGGTATCCACCACATTCTCGAAGTAGAAGACGTGCCGTTTACCGATATGCACGATATTTTTGAGAAGGCACTGGTGCAGTATCGCGATCAACTGGAAGGTAAAACCTTCTGTGTACGCGTGAAGCGTCGCGGGAAGCATGAGTTTAGCTCCATTGAGGTGGAACGTTATGTTGGCGGTGGACTGAACCAACATATTGAATCTGCACGCGTGAAGCTGACGAAGCCGGATGTGACCGTTAATCTTGAAATCGAAAACGACCGTCTGCTGCTGGTTAAAGGCCGCTATGAAGGTATTGGTGGTTTCCCGATTGGGACGCAGGAAGACGTACTGTCGCTGATTTCCGGCGGTTTCGACTCCGGTGTGTCCAGCTATATGCTGATGCGTCGCGGCTGCCGTGTGCACTATTGCTTCTTTAACCTTGGCGGCGCAGCGCATGAAATCGGCGTTCGCCAGGTGGCGCATTACCTGTGGAATCGCTTCGGTAGTTCGCATCGCGTGCGTTTTGTTGCTATCAACTTTGAACCGGTGGTCGGTGAGATCCTGGAGAAAGTTGATGACGGCCAGATGGGCGTGGTTCTCAAACGTATGATGGTTCGCGCGGCGTCGAAAGTCGCTGAGCGCTACGGCGTACAGGCGCTGGTAACCGGTGAAGCACTGGGCCAGGTGTCCAGCCAGACGCTGACCAACCTGCGTCTGATCGATAACGTATCCGACACCCTGATCCTGCGCCCGCTTATCTCCCATGATAAAGAGCACATCATCAATCTGGCGCGTGAAATTGGTACCGAGGACTTTGCCCGTACCATGCCGGAATACTGCGGTGTGATTTCAAAAAGCCCGACGGTGAAAGCGATCAAAGCGAAGATTGAGGCCGAAGAAGAAAACTTCGATTTCTCTATCCTCGATAAAGTGGTTGAAGAAGCGAACAATATCGATATTCGCGATATCGCCCAGCAGACGCAGCAGACCGTGGTAGAAGTGGAAACCGTGAGCGGTTTCGGCCCGAATGACGTAATCCTTGATATCCGTTCTGTGGATGAACAGGATGATAAACCGCTGAAGATTGAAGGTGTGGGCGTCGTTTCTCTGCCATTCTACAAGCTGAGCACTAAATTCGGCGATCTGGACCAGAGTAAAACCTGGCTGCTGTGGTGTGAACGCGGAGTGATGAGCCGTCTGCAGGCGCTTTATCTGCGCGAGCAGGGCTTTGAGAACGTGAAGGTGTATCGCCCGTAATTGACTAAACACCGTGTTGTAGGCCGGATAAGGCGGGTACGCCGCCATCCGGCAATATAACGATATTATTCAAACCGCACGGGAAGCGTCTTCCCGTTCGACTCCCAGACCCCCTGATAGACACCGTCTTTTAACTTTAGCGTTATCTTCTCTTGCGTTTGTTCAGCCGCAGATGTCTTTAGTTCATAATGTCGATTGTCGGCTGCGTCGCATTTGCCGGTCAATTCAATCGGTGCGCCAAATTTTTGGTAAAAGTAAGCCCCTTCAAAAAAATCACCGTATTTGCAGTCCACCTTCAACACAATACGCATGCTTTTTCCCAGCGTGCCGTACATGACTTTGCCGTCAATGCCGGGCGCTGGCGAAACTGGTGTTGTACTCTTTGCGGTAGTCAGATATTGGCCGTACGGTGTGAGTCGATTTTGCAGTTCTGCGGTTGGGATTTTCGTTGTGAAATCACCCAACTCGTCGAGCGCACGGCTGGCGTGGTTGCTACAGCGTCCGTTCAGGAAAGCCAGATGGTCTTTTTGCAGGGAGAATTTGTCGATGTAGTACAAACCGTCGGTGTAGGTTGCGCACGATGCGTAGAATTCGGCATAGTTAAAATCTTCACCTTTCTCTTCTTTTATTTGTTCTGGTGTTTGCGAATTATGTGCCGTAACAAAGGTATCGATTTGGCCGCGGATATTTTTTCTGATGCGGGTGTTTAATTCGGCGATTGTAGCCCGGGAAAAGAGATCGTTAAGGGTAATTGCCGCACCGCTGGCTAAATCGAAGCTGATCGGCACATTGTACGACTCGCAATACGCCCCGCAACCTTCGATAAACATGTTGAGCGTCAGGATTTTTGCGTCGCGATACTCAACCGTGTAGTCAAGGTTTGCGGTGGGATTCATGGCTGATTTCGCAAACTGATTTACTGTGGCCTTTGGAGTATTGCCCGGTAGCTGATTGATAAAGCTTGCGAAAATATAATCGTTAATGCGTTTTGCAACTTTGGGGTTATCCGTCGAGGAAAACCATGGCACGCGATACTGCATTTCAGTGCTTCCGGGATAGCGATACTCAATACTCTTTATTTCGAGTTGCGTCGCTGTGGCATAACCGGAAAGGAGCAGTAAAGCCACTCCACTCAGATATCCTTTCATTATGATTCCTTATAAGGGAGTGGCTCGAAGATTTACTCGTAGTAGTTATAGATTCCCGCGGCCATCACCAGTTGTGACGCCACCTCGTGAGCTTTTTCGCGACTCACCAGAAGATCAATGATTTTCAAACCGAAATCGATTGAGGTTCCCGGTCCCTGGCTGGTTAACAGATTGACGCGCGGATCCCATACGACGCGCTTGTCCTGCCACTGGTCAGCGGGAATTTTGTCTTTCAGCGCCGGAAAACCGGTCATGTTACCGATGGGGAAAATATCGTGTGGGACGAGTACGGTGGCGGCCGCGGCGCAAATTGCCGCGACAATGCGCCCGGAACGATGAAACTGTTTCACGGTTTCGATAAGCAGCGGGCTGTCGCGAAAACACTCGGCGCCTTTAATACCGCCCGGTAGCACGATAATGTCGAAATCGCCGTCAGCAACTTCGACTAATGGTGCATCCGCCAGCAGCTTTACTCCGCGTGAGCACACAATAGTCAGGCCGCCATCGCTGGCGACGCTGGCGGTTGTGACCTTAATTCCGCCGCGAACCAGCAGATCGATAGTGGTGACCGCTTCGGTCTCTTCACTACCAGGGGCGAGACATACCAGTGCTTGAGCGCTCATACTCACTTTCCTTTCTCTTAACCATTTCAAACAGGTGGGCATTTTCCGGAACGGCGATGCCGTGCGCGCGGGCGCGTTTTAACAAATAACCGGTAATGTAGTCGATCTCAGTATGGCGCAGGGCACGTATGTCTTGCAGCATCGATGAGATATTTTCCGCCGTACTGTCAATCACTTGCTCGACATAATAGCGTAAATCATCCACAGATGTGTGGTGGCCTTCGCGTTCAATGACCGCGGCCACTTCCTCGCAGATGAGTGCTATTTTTTCAGGATGATGGCGTAACTCGCCGTTTGGGCAATCCCATAATGCGGTCAGCGGGTTAATGACACAGTTGACGGCCAGTTTGCGCCACAGCTCGGCGCGAATAGTGTCGTGCCAGGCGACGTCCGGTAGCACCTCTTGCAGGACTTCAGCCAGATAACTGAAATCACCGTCTTGTTCACGCGCCGGACCAATGCGCGTTGTTCCCTGAGCGACATGAATGATGACGTTGCCGTCACGGCGTGCCGCGTGGGTGGTGGTGCCCATCAGCAGAGGTTGCTTAATGCTATGCAGCTCTTCAATCGTCCCCATACCGTTGTGAATCAGCAGAATCGGGGTGGTTTCAGGCAGAATTGCGGCCAGGCCTTTTACCGCATCAGAAACCTGCCAGGCTTTCAGGGTGACCAGCAGCAGGTCGCTTTTTGCCAAAAAGTCGGGGTCGTTTGCCGTCAGGGATTCATTAAAAACTGACCCATCCGTGTCGATCAGGTTTACGCTACAATAGGGTTGCGGTACGCGTAGCCACCCTTGCACCTCATGTCCATGTTTGCATAGCGTGGTAAGCCAAAGCTGTCCTAGCGCTCCACATCCCAGTACGGTAATTTTCATTCTTCCTCCTCACCTGCAACAGCACCAGGTGTTAATCCATATCGGCCGTACCCCATTATTGTTCGCAGGTATCAGTACCACGTACAATTAAAGGATACAGCCTAGTATAGCGCTGTCTGTTGGGTAACTTTGCAGGTATTATGCTTCGCATCAAAAATGAAGGGAGAGGAAAAGATGCCATCTTTCGATATTGTCTCTGAAGTTGATCTTCAGGAAGCCCGTAACGCGGTAGATAACGCCAGCCGCGAAGTGGAGTCACGCTTTGATTTTCGTGGCGTTGAAGCGACTTTTGAGCTGAATGAGTCAAATAAGACGATTAAGGTGCTGAGCGAGTCTGATTTTCAGGTCAATCAGTTACTGGATATTCTGCGTGCCAAGCTGCTCAAACGCGGTATTGAAGGCACGTCGCTGGACGTACCAGAAACCTTCGTGCACAGCGGTAAAACCTGGTTTGTTGAAGCTAAGCTGAAACAAGGCATTGAAAGTGCAGTGCAAAAGAAGATCGTTAAGCTGATCAAAGACAGCAAACTGAAGGTGCAGGCGCAGATTCAGGGCGAAGAAATCCGTGTAACCGGCAAGGCGCGTGACGACCTGCAATCCGTTATGGCGCTGGTTCGCGGCGGCGACCTCGGTCAACCGTTCCAGTTCAAGAACTTCCGCGATTAAGTCGTTATGTCAGATGGCGTAAGCCGCCATCTGACAAATCTCATCTTTACGCCTGGCTGATGGCCTGCTCAACCTCAAATCGATTGGTGACTTTGCTGTCGATTTTCACGTAGGCCGAATGTTCTTTCGCGACAATTAACACTTCGCTTATCCCTTCTTTAGCCAGCAGACGCTGCTTCAGGGTGTCATCCGCAGCAATTTCAGGTGGGATTTCCACCCGCAGGCTGCTGACATACGGCGGCTCTTTCATTGTACTCGCCACCAATAACCACACTGCCGCCAGAAGCGCACCGGCCAGGAATACGGCCTGACCATCAAACATTTCAACCACCCAACCGCCGAGCGAACCGCCAATCGCCACGCCAAGAAACTGGCTGGTGGAGTAAACGCCCATTGCCGTGCCTTTATAGCCAGCCGGAGACTCTTTACTGATAAGCGAGGGGAGGAGGGCTTCCATCAGGTTGAAGGCGAGGAAGAATATCTGCACGCCCGCAATCAACCCCCAGAAACGCACGTTAGCGCTCCACAATACAATCTCTGCAATAAGTATCAGTAACACGCAGGCGAGGAACACGCGTTTCATGCGGCGCTTCACTTCGGCGTAAATGATGAACGGCACCACGGAAACAAAAGACAGCAACATCGTCACCAGATAAATTTTCCAGTGCTCTGCGGCGGGGAAGCCTGCTTTCGCGAGTTGGCCTGGTAAGGCAACGAAGGTGGACATCAGCAATATGTGCAGACACATGATGCCAAAGTTGAGCTTCAGCAGTTTGGGCTCTGCCAGCACTTTACTGAAGCTGCCTTTTACCATCCCCGACTCGCGGTTCAGCACGTGGGTAGTGCTATTGGGAACGACCCAAATGGTCAGCACGATACCCGTGGTAGCAAGGGCTGCAATCATCCAGAACAGCGCGTGTAGCCCCAGCGCATGGGTAACGATTGGTCCCAGCACCATCGCAATGGCGAAGGTGATACCAAAGCTGACGCCGATAAACGCCATCGCTTTGGTACGGTTTTGCTCACGGGTTAAGTCGGAAAGCAGCGCCATTACGGCAGCAGCAATCGCGCCAGAACCTTGTAGGGCACGACCAAGAATAATGCCCCAGATTGAATCGGAGAGGGCGGCAATTATGCTGCCGAGAACGAATACCGCCAGCCCGCCGACGATAAGTGGCTTACGACCAATGCGGTCAGAGAGCAGGCCAAAGGGGATCTGGAAAACGGCCTGGGCCAGACCATAAATACCGATAGCAAGGCCTATCAGCGCTTCGCTGGCACCCTGTAGCGCCATACCGTACGTGGTCAGAACCGGCAGGACCATAAACATGCCAAGCATGCGCAACGAGAATACGGTCCCTAAACCCCAGGTGGCGCGCAACTCACCGGGCGTCATTTTGTAATCGTTCATTCCCACCTCTGTATTAATTTCGCGCCTAGTGTAAAGCGCTAAGCAGGCTGGGTAAATATGCGCTTTATTAACAAATGTTGGGGTTGTGAGGGGCGTCGGCTGGAGACGAAAATGCCGGATGGCGATTTGAACGTAACTTACCCGGCCTACAAGCAATGTGCTTTTTTGTAGGCCGGATAAGGCGTCAGCCGCCATCCGGCAAAGAAGGTGTGACGATTAACTTACCAGACGTAAGTCAGCAGGTTCTGCGAGTTTGGCACCATAAAGTCAACGGACATCATCACGGAAAGCGCGGTAATGGCGATGATAGAGAAGCCGAACAGCTTGCGCGCCCAGACTCTGTCATCTTCCACTTTATAACCGCGCAGCGCCATGCCCAACCACCAGACGCTCACCGCCGCGGCAACAATCAGGTATTTATAACCTGCATAGCCGCCCAGGGTTAGCATCAGCGTGGCGATAGCAAACGCCACGATGTACAGCGTGATATGGTTCTTCGCGACCGAAATACCTTTCACCACCGGAAGCACCGGGATGTTGGCAGCCTGATAATCCTTGAAGCGGAAAATCGCAATCGCGTAAGAGTGCGGCATCTGCCACAGGCTGAAAATAGCCAGCAGAATCAGCGCACCGCTATCGAACTCACCGGTTACGGCACAGTAGCCAATCACCGGCGGCGCAGCGCCGGAGAGTGAGCCAATCAGCGTGCCATAAACGGAATGGCGCTTCATGTACAGGCTATAAACGCCCACATAGACCACGAAGCCCATTACCCCCAGCCAGCAGGCCAGAGGGTTCGCGCCAAACCACAGCAGCATAAAGCCAGCAATACCCAGCAGGGTGGCGTATACCAGCGAGACCGCAGGGGAAATCAGACCTTTAACCAGCACGCGGTTTTTGGTCCTCTCCATCTTCCTGTCGATATCCCTGTCGATGTAGTTGTTAAATACACAACCCGACGCCACAACCAGTGACACCCCAACCAGCGTGTAGATAAACAGGGGATAATCAATGCTGCCTTTCGAGGCCAGCAGGAATCCCCCAATCACCGAGATCAGGTTGCCAAAGATGATGCCTGGTTTCGTTACTTGCAGGTATTGCTTAAACATCATAATCGCCGCTCTTAGTGCATCATCATGTTGTAGTTAAGGTTCCACATAATCCAGATGGAGCCCACAACCAGGATGGCGATGATTAGCACAGTAAAGACAAAGGCCGTCATGTTCCAACCTTCATCAGATTTGCTATTCATGTGCAGGAAGCACACCAGGTGCACCAGAATCTGTACCACTGCCATTGCCAGAATAGTTCCCAGAATGACGGCCGGTGAGGCAGAACCTGTCATCACCATCCAGAACGGAATGACCGTCAGGATGATCGACAGGATAAAACCTGTCATGTAGGTTTTTACGCTGCCATGGGATGCGCCGCCGCTCTCGTTAGAATGACTCATTACATCGCCCCCATCAGATAAACAACAGTGAACACACAGATCCACACCACATCCAGGAAGTGCCAGAACAGGCTCAGGCACATGATGCGGGTACGGTTAGTACTGGTCAGGCCGCGACGAGCAACTTGCACCATCAGCACTGCCATCCAGATAAGACCGGAGGTGACGTGCAGACCGTGCGTGCCGACCAGCGCGAAGAACGCAGACAGGAAGCCACTGCGATCCGGGCCCATACCGTTAACAATCAGGTGATGGAATTCATAGAGTTCCATCCCGATGAATCCGGCACCGAACAAGAAGGTCAACGCCAGCCAGGAGATAACCTGGCTCTTGTTGTTCTTGTACATGGCAATCGCTGCCATGCCGTAAGTAATGGAGCTGAATAACAGCAGGAATGTTTCAACCAGAACGAACGGCAGTTCAAAAATGTCCTTACCTGTCGGGCCACCTGCGGTGCCGTTCACCAGAACGGCATAGGTTGCAAACAGAATAGAGAACAGAATGCAGTCGCTCATCAGGTAGACCCAGAATCCGAAGATCTTGGTCTGGCCTGCATCGTGGTGCCCGTGTTCGTGCGCGTGGGCAGTCGCGTGCGTTAAAGTATCAGTTGCCATTTTTCAGCCCTGCCTTAGTAATCTCATCGAAATGCTGGTTTTCCAGTTTTTCGACTTCCGGGACCGGCACGTAGTAATCCACGTCTTCATCAAAGCTTTTCACAATCCAGCTGATGATCATGCCTGCGAAGCTTGCAATCGCCAGCCACCAGATATGCCAGATCATGGCGAAACCAAACAGTGTTGCGAAGGCGGTAATGACGATACCGGCACCGCTGTTCTTCGGCATATGAATTTCTTCATAGTGCGCAGGCTGCTTGTACGCTTCACCTTTTTCTTTCATTTCCCAGAAGGCATCACGCTCGTGAACGTGCGGCACAACGGCAAAGTTATAGAACGGAGGCGGGGAAGAGGTTGCCCACTCCAGCGTACGACCACCCCATGGGTCACCGGTCAGGTCACGGTTCTGCTCGCGGTCGCGAATAGAAACGAAGATCTGAATCAGCTGGCACAGGATACCCAGTGCAATCAGCGCGGCGCCGCAGGCGGCAACGACCAGCATCGGATGGAACTGTGGATCAATCTGCTGGCTGAGGCGACGGGTCATACCCATGAAGCCCAGCACGTACAGTGGCATAAATGCTACGAAGAAGCCGATGATCCAGAACCAGAATGCGCGTTTACCCCAGGTTTCGTTCAGCGTGAAGCCAAACGCTTTTGGCCACCAGTAGGTCATACCAGCGAAGCATCCAAATACGACACCGCCGATGATAACGTTATGGAAGTGCGCGATCAGGAACAGACTGTTGTGCAGAACGAAGTCCGCACCCGGCACCGCCAGCAGTACACCGGTCATGCCGCCGACTGAGAAGGTGACGATAAAGCCAATCGTCCACAGCATTGCTGAGTGGAATACGATACGGCCCTGATACATGGTGAACAGCCAGTTGAAGATCTTCACCCCGGTCGGGATGGCGATAATCATGGTGGTGATACCGAAGAAGGCGTTTACGTTAGCGCCTGCACCCATGGTGAAGAAGTGGTGCAGCCAAACAACGAACGACAGAACGGTGATACACACGGTTGCCCACACCAGCGAGGTGTAACCAAACAGACGTTTACGCGAGAAGGTTGCCGCGATTTCGGAGAACACACCGAAGACTGGCAGAACCAGAATGTACACTTCCGGATGGCCCCAGGCCCAAATCAGGTTGATGTACATCATCATGTTGCCGCCCATATCGTTGGTAAAGAAATGGGTGCCCAGATAGCGATCCAGGGTTAGCAACGCGACGGTAACCGTCAGGATTGGGAAAGAGGCGATAATCAGGATGTTCGCGCACAGAGATGCCCAGCTAAACACCGGCATCTTGAACATGGTCATTCCTGGTGCACGCATCTTAATGATGGTCACAAAGAAGTTGATACCGGTCAGGGTTGTACCAATACCGGACAACTGGACTGCCCATATCCAATAGTCGACCCCGACGCTTGGACTGTACTCTATTCCCGAAAGTGGCGGATACGCCAGCCAACCGGTCTGCGCGAATTCACCCACGCCCAGAGACAAGTTAACCAGGATTACGCCGACAACGGTGAACCAGAAGCTCAGGTTGTTCAGGAACGGGAATGCAACGTCACGTGCGCCGATCTGCAGCGGAACCACCAGGTTCATCAGACCGATAACAAATGGCATTGCCACGAAGAAGATCATAATCACGCCGTGAGCCGTGAAGATCTGGTCGTAGTGGTGAGGAGGCAGGAAGCCCGCTTCACCTGCAGAAGCCAGCGCTTGCTGACTACGCATCATGATGGCGTCGGCAAAGCCACGAATCAACATGACGATTGCGACGATGACATACATGATGCCAAGGCGTTTGTGGTCAACCGAGGTTAGCCACTCTTTCCACAGGTAGGTCCACTTACCGAAGTAAGTGATAAGGCCCAGTAAGGCCGCACCACCGATGATAATGGCAGCAATCGTAACCATGACAATAGGTTCATGGAACGGAACTGCATCCAGCGTCAATTTTCCGAACATCGTATTCTTCCTCGGCCCCTTAGTGAGCGGATTCCGCGTGGCTCATGTCCATGCCTTCCATTCCTTCGTGTGCGCTGTGCTCACCTTCGGGTTGGGACATGTCCATGCTCTTACCGTGAGCCATAAATTTGTTAATAACGTCTTTAAACAAATCCGGTTTCACGTTGGAGAAGTATTCCACCTGGTTGTATTCGCTTGGCGCAGCCACTTTCTCGAACGCTGCCATGTCGCTCATGGTGTTCGTGGACTGTTTAGCTTTAGCAACCCATTGGTCGAATTCGGCGCGGTCCTTTGTTGCGATAGCCTTGAACTTCATACCGGAGAAGCCTGGTCCGCTATAACTTGCGGAGATACCATCATAAGTACCGACTTCGTTGGCGATCAGATGCAGTCGAGTCTGCATACCGGCCATGGCATAAATCTGGCTACCCAGACGCGGGATAAAGAAGGAGTTCATCACGGAGTTGGAAGTCACTTTGAATTCAACCGGAGTATTCGCCGGGAAGGCGATTTCATTCACGGTAGCGATACCCTGTTCCGGATAGATGAAGAACCATTTCCAGTCCATGGAAACCACTTCGATGGTAATGGGCTTCTCGTCATGCGCCAGCGGTTTGCTTGGCTCAAGAGCGTGAGTGGTTTTCCAGGTCAGGACGGCAAGGAAAATGATGATTAAGATCGGCACCGTCCAGACCACAGCTTCCACTTTATTGGAGTGTGACCAGTTCGGGCTGTACTTCGCATCTTTATTGCTTGCACGATACTTCCAGGCAAAACCAACAGCCATCAAGATGGCGGGAATAACGACAATCAACATCAGGCCAAATGCCGTCAGTATCAATGACCGTTGTTCCAGTCCAATCTGTCCTTTAGGGTCAAGCAGCGCAGAATTACAGCCACTGAGTAATGCAGTGCCTGCAATTAATGACAACCATCCCAAACTTTTATTGTATTTCCTGAGTCTCATTTAACGACCTCAATTCCACGGGACCGGGTGGCGTTTAAAGTGTGAGGGCATTTTACGGGAAGGTTACATTACTGTAAACATCTCTAGATCTGTGTTACTGGGTTCTGCCGTGCATGTCACATATGTTGCAATATATGTCGCTTTGGCTTTAAGAACCTGTTGCAACATCACGTTATAACGAAAGCGGGGAGGCGGGGGGCGTACTGAGGGCAATTGGTATAACCAATACGAAAATAAAACAATTGCTTAACAATTGATTATCAATAAACGGACAATTGAAGAACAAAAAATAAATCTATCGTGGCTGAATCGAGTAAGGAAAATAGTATATATAAAAGGCGTCAATAATTTCCAAATTCTTTGGCGCACAAAATAACAAATATTATTTTTAGCAGTTGTTGCTTATTTCGCCGTTATAATTACGTAGGGTGATTACAACGGCGATATTAATGCGGGTTTTTTACGCCAGACGTGTTTTACGCAGTGCCAGATAATCCAGCAATCCACCAAAAACGACCCCGCAGACTGCGACCACCACCGAGACTTCAAGCAGTTCTGGCAGGAAGGAGAAGTTGGTGTAATCCAGCGCGTTCATGGTTAACAGCAGCAGCCAAACCAGCAGCAGGCAGCAGCCCGCAACCAGCGTCATTAATGCCAGACTGTACGCCCCACGAAATTCCGTGCGTGGAATAAAGCTTTCATTTTGCCAGCTATGTTCCAGAGTCTGGCGGCATACCAGCAGCAGTATCAGACCAGGAATCGCGGCAAACACCGAGAACAGATAAAACGTCGGCCAGCCGTGTGCTTCGACAAACCAACCCGCTATCGGGCCAACGTAAACGCGGCCAACGGCAGAAAGCGCGGAGAGGAGGGCGAACTGGGTCGCTGAGAAGGACTTATTGCACAGCGTCATTAATAAGGCGACAAATGCTGCCGTGCCCATTCCACCGCACAGATTTTCAAAGAAGACGGCGGCCGCCATGCTAAACATGTGTTTGTCCGTGATGGACAGTAGCCAGTAGCCCGCATTCGACGCCCCTTGCAGGATGCCGAAAATAAGCAATGCGCGGAACAGCGAAAGGCGCTGCATCAGGATCCCGCCGTACAGCGCGCCAACAATGGTGGCCAGTAGCCCCAGTGTTTTATTCACCACGCCAACTTCACCGGCATCAAACCCAACGCCGCGGATTAAAAAGGTGGTGGTCAGGCTCATGGCAAAGGCATCCCCGAGCTTATACAGCACAATAAGCAGTAAGATCAGCCAGGCGTTGTTACGACCAAAGAAGTCGCGCAGCGGAGCCGCAACCGCCTGTTCCAGCGTTTTAGGCACCGGAATGGTGTCAGTCGGTTCGGGTGCTAACAGGGTGGCGATGATACAAGGAATCAACAGCGCAGCCATCAGCCAGTACATCCCTTGCCAGCCCAGCCAGCGATCGGCCATCCACAGGGCCAGTCCGCCTGAAACCAGCATCCCTAATCGATAGCCCAGCACGCTGATCGCCGCGCCGGTGCCGCGGTCTTCAGCGGGCAATACGTCGGTTTTCCAGGCATCAAAGACAATATCCTGCGATGCAGAGCAAAATGCGATCACTACTGCGAGTGCAGCCATCCAGCGTAACTGTGTGCCAGGCTCCAGAAAGCCCATCGCGGCGATAGAAATTAACAACAGCACCTGGGTCGCCAGCAGCCAGCCGCGACGTCGACCTAAAAACGGTGGCGTGTAACGGTCCATCAACGGTGACCAGAGAAACTTAAAAACGTAGGCCTGACCGACCAGGGAAAAGAAACCGATGGTTTTAAGATCGATATTCTCGACCGTCATCCACGCCTGGAGCGTACCGGAGGTGAGCGCGAGCGGTAAACCGGAGGCGAACCCCAGAATGAGCAGGATAGCTGAGCGTGGCTGCTGAAAAATACGTAAGTAATGACTGGACATGGGCTTCTATAGGCCCGACGAACGCCGGGCCATATGGGCAGAAATTAACGAGCGTTCTGCTTGATGAAATCGTGAACGCTGGTGTCCTGAGACATATCAGCGATGGTGTCGGTCAGTACGCTGTTAACGGCGTTAGCGATATTTTTGTTAGAGGCCTGCAGAGCACCTTCAACAGAATAGCTTGCACGGTAGTTTTTGGTCATCTTGTTACCGTTGGCGGCAGTTGCAATGATGGCGATGTCTGCTTTGGTAGCGATGTTATAGCGCACGCTACCCTGAGACACGTCAGCATACAGCTGGTTAACAATGATTTGCAGGTTGACTGCACCGTTTGGTCCAATCATATAACCACGTGCGGTCATCTGTTTTTCCAGCACTTCTTGCAGCAGGAAACGCAGATCGCGGGATGCGGTCAGGGTAACCAGTTGGTTGTCACGGGTGACTTTTGCCAGCGCTTGATCCTGACGCTGGTCGGCACCGTTGATGCTAACGGTCACGCCCATCAGGCTCGGGTCCTGCTGTGGCAGGGTAATTTTCGGGGAGACTTCAATAGTGGTCGGCGGCGTTGCGCATCCAGCTAACATAAACAGTGCGACAAACGGGACGAGGATTTTTTTAAACATGCCAGGGCTCTCAGCGAATCTAAATTGTATGGTTAGAGAAAATTCCCGCCATCATAACATCGCCAACGATGAGGGGAAGTGGGTAACGCATGTAAATTCATTGTGTTGTCCGTTTTATGACTTTGTAGAGACTATAAACGGACTTTTTGCAATAAATTGGAGTGAGGAATCAGTGAACTTCATCCGTTTGAATGAGAAAATCAGACAAGCGCTAATTTTTTGTTGCTAAGGTGTAATGAAAACGGTAAAAGCGGCTAGTATTTAAAGGGATGGGTGACATCTCAGCGTTGTCGGAGGAAAAATTTCATGATGATTCGTGAGCAAATAGAAGAAAAATTAAGGGCAGCGTTCGAACCCGTGTTCCTCGAAGTTGTGGATGAAAGCTATCGTCACAATGTCCCGGCTGGTTCTGAAAGCCACTTTAAGGTTGTACTGGTTAGCGATCGCTTTACAGGTGAACGTTTTCTTAATCGTCATCGGATGATTTACAGCACATTAACGGCGGAACTTTCCACAACCGTTCATGCGCTTGCCCTGCATACCTACACTATTAAGGAGTGGGAAGCGTTGCAGGATACGATTTTTGCATCGCCTCCGTGTCGTGGAGCGGGAAGCATCGCGTAAAAACGGATTTGCAACAACCGACGCTTTTCCAGTATGTTGCTACAGATTATGTGAAAACGGCCTGCGGGCCGTTTTGTTTTGTCTGAATTCTGGGGCAGTCGTACAGTATTCAGACAAAAATTAGCCGGGAATTGTGAAAAAAGCCGCAGCAACGCGCGATAACCGTTCTCGACTCATAAAAGTGATGCCGCTATAATGCGCGTCTTATTTTTCGGAATGTCTTCGGGATGATTCTGACGACAGGGAATGTGATTGCTTATGAGAACATCCCAGTTCCGCGAAGCCAACAACCTGTGCTTGCGGAGAAGAGTTGACCGAGCACTGTGATTTTTTGAGGTAACAAGATGCAAGTTTCAGTTGAAACCACTCAAGGCCTTGGCCGCCGTGTAACGATTACTATCGCTGCTGACAGCATCGAGACCGCTGTGAAAAGCGAGCTGGTCAACGTAGCGAAGAAAGTGCGTATTGACGGTTTCCGCAAAGGAAAAGTACCGATGAATGTTGTTGCTCAGCGTTATGGCGCGTCTGTTCGCCAGGACGTTCTGGGTGACCTGATGAGCCGCAACTTCGTTGACGCGATCATCAAAGAAAAAATCAATCCAGCTGGCGCACCGAACTACGTTCCGGGCGAATACAAACTGGGTGAAGATTTTACTTACGCGGTAGAGTTCGAAGTTTACCCGGAAGTTGAGCTGACTGGCCTGGAAGCAATCGAAGTTGAAAAACCGGTTGTTGAAGTTACCGACGCTGACGTTGACGTAATGCTGGACACCCTGCGCAAGCAGCAGGCTACCTGGAAAGACAAAGACGGCGCTGCTGATGCAGAAGACCGTGTAACCATCGACTTCACCGGTTCTGTAGACGGCGAAGAGTTCGAAGGCGGCAAAGCGTCTGACTTCGTACTGGCGATGGGCCAGGGTCGTATGATCCCGGGCTTTGAAGAAGGCGTTAAAGGCCACAAAGCTGGCGAAGAGTTCACTATCGACGTGACCTTCCCGGAAGAGTACCACGCTGAAAACCTGAAAGGTAAAGCTGCGAAGTTCGTTATCAACCTGAAGAAAGTTGAAGAACGCGAACTGCCGGAACTGACTGAAGAATTCATCAAACGTTTCGGCGTTGAAGATGGTTCCGTAGCAGGTCTGCGCGCTGAAGTCCGTAAAAACATGGAACGCGAGCTGAAAGGCGCTGTGCGTAACCGCGTTAAGTCTCAGGCGATCGAAGGTCTGGTAAAAGCTAACGACATCGACGTTCCGGCTGCGCTGATCGACAGCGAAATCGACGTTCTGCGTCGTCAGGCTGCACAGCGTTTCGGTGGCAACGAGAAACAAGCTCTGGAACTGCCGCGTGAATTGTTCGAAGAACAGGCTAAGCGTCGCGTAGTTGTTGGTCTGCTGCTGGGCGAAGTGATTCGTACCAACGAACTGAAAGCTGACGAAGATCGCGTTAAAGGCCTGATCGAAGAGATGGCTTCTGCTTACGAAGATCCGAAAGAAGTTGTTGAGTTCTACAGCAAAAACAAAGAGCTGATGGACAACATGCGTAACGTCGCTCTGGAAGAGCAGGCTGTTGAAGCCGTTCTGGCGAAAGCGAAAGTGACTGAAAAAGCCACTTCCTTCAACGAACTGATGAACCAGCAGGCGTAATTCGTCGCTTTTTTAGCTCGAATTTCGTACGCAAGCCCGTCACCTTTTGGTGGCGGGTTTTTTTTTGTCACGCATTTTGCATGGGAAGAGTGCGAAAACAGCGTTTCAGTGTTAGCGTTACAACAAAAGATTGTTATGCTTGAATTATGGCGATGTCGTACCCATTACTGAGGGACTAGCTGATAATCCGTCCATAAGGTTACAATCAGCACAGCAGGTTTTTTCAAATTTTATCCAGGAGACGGAAATGTCATACAGCGGCGAACGAGATAACTTTGCACCCCATATGGCGCTGGTGCCGATGGTCATTGAACAGACCTCACGTGGTGAGCGCTCTTTTGATATCTATTCTCGTCTACTTAAGGAACGCGTCATTTTTCTGACCGGCCAGGTCGAAGACCATATGGCTAACCTGATCGTGGCGCAGATGCTGTTCCTGGAAGCAGAAAACCCAGAAAAAGATATCTACCTGTACATCAACTCCCCTGGTGGAGTGATCACTGCCGGGATGTCTATCTATGACACCATGCAGTTTATTAAGCCGGACGTCAGCACCATTTGTATGGGCCAGGCGGCCTCAATGGGTGCGTTCCTGCTGACCGCCGGGGCGAAAGGCAAACGTTTTTGCCTGCCTAACTCTCGCGTCATGATCCACCAGCCTCTGGGCGGTTACCAGGGCCAGGCAACGGATATTGAAATTCATGCCCGTGAAATCCTGAAGGTAAAAGGGCGCATGAACGAACTTATGGCGCATCATACGGGTCAATCTCTTGAGCAGATTGAACGTGATACCGAGCGCGATCGCTTCCTCTCCGCTTCTGAAGCGGTAGAGTACGGTCTGGTCGACTCGATTTTGACCCATCGTAATTAATGCCCAGTGCGCAGGTGTGCCGCTATAATTACCTGGAGCGGCACAACGCTGACTAGCGTCTTGCGCCTGAGAATGGCATTTGCGTCGTCGTGTGCGGCACAAAGAACAAAGAAGAGGTTTTGACCCATGACAGATAAACGCAAAGATGGCTCGGGCAAATTGTTGTACTGCTCTTTTTGCGGCAAAAGCCAGCATGAAGTGCGTAAGCTGATTGCCGGTCCATCCGTGTATATCTGCGACGAATGTGTTGATTTATGCAACGACATCATTCGCGAAGAGATTAAGGAAGTAGCACCGCACCGTGAACGCAGTGCGCTGCCGACGCCACATGAAATTCGCAACCACCTGGACGATTACGTTATCGGTCAGGAGCAGGCGAAGAAAGTGCTGGCGGTCGCGGTATACAACCATTACAAACGTCTGCGCAACGGCGACACCAGCAATGGTGTTGAGTTGGGCAAAAGTAACATCCTGCTGATTGGCCCGACGGGTTCCGGTAAAACGCTGCTGGCTGAAACGCTGGCGCGCCTGCTGGACGTTCCGTTCACCATGGCTGATGCCACCACGCTGACCGAAGCCGGTTATGTGGGTGAAGATGTTGAAAATATTATTCAGAAGCTGTTGCAGAAGTGCGATTACGACGTGCAGAAAGCACAGCGTGGGATCGTCTATATCGATGAGATCGACAAGATTTCACGTAAGTCTGATAACCCATCTATTACCCGTGACGTTTCCGGCGAAGGCGTACAGCAGGCGCTGTTGAAACTGATCGAAGGGACGGTTGCTGCCGTTCCGCCGCAGGGTGGTCGTAAACATCCTCAGCAGGAATTCCTGCAGGTTGATACCTCCAAGATCCTGTTTATCTGCGGTGGTGCCTTTGCCGGCCTGGATAAAGTGATTGCTAACCGTGTTGAAACCGGCTCCGGCATTGGTTTTGGCGCAACGGTAAAAGCGCAGTCTGATAAAGCCAGCGAAGGTGAACTGCTGTCGCAGGTTGAACCGGAAGATCTGATCAAGTTTGGTCTGATCCCTGAGTTCATCGGTCGTCTGCCGGTTGTGGCAACGCTGAGCGAGCTGAGCGAAGAAGCGTTGATCCAGATCCTCAAAGAGCCGAAAAACGCCCTGACCAAGCAGTACCAGGCGCTGTTCAATCTTGAAGGTGTCGATCTGGAATTCCGTGAGGAAGCGCTGGATGCGATCGCTAAGAAAGCGATGGCGCGTAAAACCGGTGCTCGTGGTCTGCGTTCTATCGTCGAAGCCGCGCTGCTCGACACCATGTACGATCTGCCTTCTATGGAAGACGTCGAAAAAGTGGTGATCGATGAGTCGGTGATTGGCGGTCAGAGCAAGCCATTGCTGATTTACGGTAAGCCGGAAGCGCAGCAGGCATCTGGCGAATAATTCATCAATTCATACAGACATTTAATTAAAAAGGGGGGATTTTATCTCCCCTTTTATTTTTCCGTAAACATGGCGTTGAATGTGTGGGAAACATCCCCATATACTGACATACATGTTAAAGGTGGTGTGAAGCACAGTCGTACCACCTGATTACCTGGCGGAAACTAAACTAAGAGAGAGCTCTATGAATCCTGAGCGTTCTGAACGCATTGAAATCCCCGTATTGCCGTTGCGCGATGTGGTGGTTTATCCGCACATGGTCATACCCTTATTTGTAGGGCGGGAAAAATCTATCCGTTGTCTGGAAGCGGCTATGGACCATGATAAAAAAATCATGCTGGTCGCACAGAAAGAAGCGTCAACGGATGAGCCGGGTGTAAACGATCTTTTCACCGTCGGGACCGTGGCCTCTATTTTGCAGATGCTGAAACTGCCTGACGGCACCGTAAAAGTGCTGGTCGAGGGGTTACAGCGTGCGCGTATTTCTGCGCTGTCTGACAACGGCGAGCATTTCTCTGCGAAAGCAGAGTACCTTGACTCGCCTGCTATTGATGAGCGCGAACAGGAAGTGCTGGTGCGTACCGCTATCAGCCAGTTCGAAGGCTATATCAAGCTGAACAAGAAAATTCCACCAGAAGTGCTGACGTCGCTGAACAGCATTGACGATCCTGCACGTCTGGCGGATACCATCGCTGCACACATGCCGCTAAAGCTGGCTGACAAGCAGTCCGTGCTGGAGATGTCCGACGTTAACGAACGTCTGGAATATCTGATGGCGATGATGGAGTCTGAAATCGATCTGCTGCAGGTTGAGAAACGCATTCGCAACCGCGTGAAAAAGCAGATGGAAAAATCTCAGCGCGAGTACTATCTGAACGAGCAGATGAAAGCTATTCAGAAAGAACTCGGTGAGATGGACGATGCACCGGACGAAAACGAAGCGTTGAAGCGTAAAATCGACGCGGCGAAAATGCCGAAAGAGGCAAAAGAGAAAGCGGAAGCAGAGCTGCAGAAGCTGAAAATGATGTCTCCTATGTCGGCGGAAGCGACCGTGGTGCGTGGCTACATCGACTGGATGGTACAGGTGCCGTGGAATGCGCGTAGCAAGGTCAAAAAAGACCTACGTCAGGCGCAGGAAATCCTCGATACCGACCATTATGGTCTGGAGCGCGTCAAAGACCGTATTCTTGAGTATCTCGCGGTTCAAAGCCGTGTAAATAAAATCAAGGGGCCGATCCTGTGTCTGGTTGGACCGCCGGGGGTAGGTAAAACCTCTCTGGGGCAGTCCATCGCTAAGGCAACTGGGCGTAAATACATCCGTATGGCGCTGGGCGGCGTGCGTGATGAAGCCGAAATTCGCGGTCACCGCCGGACCTATATCGGTTCTATGCCGGGTAAACTGATCCAGAAAATGGCCAAAGTGGGCGTTAAAAACCCGCTGTTCCTGCTTGATGAGATCGACAAAATGTCTTCCGACATGCGTGGCGATCCGGCTTCCGCACTGCTCGAAGTGCTGGATCCAGAGCAGAACGTGGCGTTCAGCGATCACTACCTGGAAGTGGACTACGATCTCAGCGATGTGATGTTTGTTGCGACCTCTAACTCCATGAATATTCCGGCACCGTTGCTGGATCGTATGGAAGTGATCCGTCTGTCCGGTTATACCGAAGACGAAAAGCTGAACATTGCCAAACGTCACCTGTTGCCGAAACAGATTGAGCGTAATGCGCTGAAAAAAGGTGAGCTGACGGTCGACGATAGCGCCATTGTGGGCATTATTCGTTACTACACTCGTGAAGCAGGCGTGCGTAGTCTGGAACGTGAAATCTCTAAACTGTGCCGTAAAGCGGTGAAACAGCTGCTGCTGGATAAATCGCTGAAACATATTGAGATCAATGGCGACAACCTGCACGACTATCTGGGTGTACAGCGCTTTGACTATGGCCGCGCGGACAACGAAAACCGCGTTGGTCAGGTGACGGGTCTGGCGTGGACGGAAGTTGGCGGCGATCTGCTGACTATCGAAACCGCCTGCGTACCGGGTAAAGGTAAGTTGACCTACACCGGTTCTCTGGGTGAAGTCATGCAGGAGTCGATTCAGGCTGCGCTGACTGTGGTGCGCGCGCGTGCGGAAAAACTGGGTATTAACCCGGACTTTTACGAAAAACGCGACATCCACGTTCACGTACCTGAAGGGGCGACGCCGAAAGACGGTCCAAGTGCGGGTATTGCTATGTGTACTGCGCTGGTGTCTTGTCTTACCGGTAACCCAGTTCGCGCCGACGTAGCGATGACGGGTGAGATCACCCTGCGTGGTCAGGTTCTGCCTATCGGTGGTTTGAAAGAAAAACTGCTGGCGGCACACCGTGGCGGCATTAAGACGGTCTTAATTCCCGATGAGAACAAACGTGACCTGGAAGAGATTCCGGACAACGTAATTGCCGATCTTAATATTCACCCGGTGAAACGTATTGAGGAAGTTCTGACTCTTGCGTTGCAAAATGAACCCTCTGGAATGCAGGTTGTGACGGCAAAATAGTGACCTCGCGCAAAGAGCATTAATAAAAACAGGGCTGGCAGGCCATTTCGGGCTTGCCAGTCTTTTTTTGTATAGCTAATTTAGATAACGGATTAGGCTTGCCATCATTAACGGGTGTTGTAAGGGCATGGCAGGCCTGATATAACTGCTGCGCGGTCGCACTTTGAAGGATTCAGGTGCGATATAAATTATAAAGAGGAAGAGAAGAGTGAATAAATCTCAACTGATCGACAAAATTGCTGCAGGGGCTGATATCTCTAAAGCTGCGGCTGGACGTGCGTTAGATGCAATTATTGCTTCTGTTACCGAATCTCTGAAAGAAGGTGATGACGTAGCGCTGGTAGGTTTTGGTACTTTTGCCGTTAAAGAGCGTGCTGCCCGTACTGGTCGCAACCCGCAAACAGGTAAAGAGATCACCATCGCCGCGGCTAAAGTACCGGGCTTCCGTGCAGGTAAAGCACTGAAAGACGCGGTAAACTAAGTGATTTCCCCTTTGGGGATGTGACGAAGTACAAGGGCGCATCGACTGATGTGCCTTTTTTATTTGTAATTCCGGTACTTTCTACGCGTTGTGGGCTGACAATTGCCCCTGTTTCTTGTCACAATAGACCTTTGTGCGCAGCGTTCAGGAAACGCTATGCTGCGTGAAGCATATATACTCAAAATCCTTGTTGCCGTTGTTGTCATCAACGCGGGGGCAGCAGAGAGGATAACGCGTATAGTCATCTACAGCGGAGTGTGGTTACACCATGATGGACAGCTTACGCACGGCTGCTAACAGTCTCGTGCTCAAGATTATTTTCGGTATCATTATCGTGTCGTTCATTTTGACCGGCGTGAGTGGTTACCTGATTGGCGGGGGCAATAACTTCGCCGCCAAAGTGAATGGCCAGGAGATCAGCCGCGGGCAGTTCGAGAATGCGTTCAACAGCGAGCGTAACCGCATGCAGCAACAGCTGGGCGATCAATACTCCGAACTGGCCGCGAACGAAGGCTACATGAAAACGCTGCGTCAGCAGGTGCTGAATCGTCTTATTGACGAAGCGCTGCTGGATCAGTACTCCCACGAGCTTAAGCTCAACATCAGCGACGATCAGGTTAAACAGGCTATTTTCGCCACGCCTGCGTTCCAGGTGGACGGCAAGTTTGATAACAACCGCTACAACGCGATTGTGAATCAAATGGGAATGACTGCAGACCAGTACGCACAGGCATTACGTAATCAGCTCACGACGCAGCAGCTGATTAACGGTGTTGCCGGTACGGACTTCATGCTGAAAGGCGAAACGGACGAACTGGCGGCGCTGGTCGCACAGCAGCGTATCGTGCGCGAGGCGACGATTGACGTTAACGCTCTGGCCGCGAAGCAGTCTGTTACCGAGCAGGAAGTTGCCAGCTACTACGAGCAGAATAAAAACAACTTTATGACGCCGGAACAGTTCCGCGTGAGCTACATCAAGCTGGATGCTGCTGCTATGCAGGAGACGGCCAGCGATGCTGATATTCAGTCTTACTATGACCAGCATCAGGATCAGTTCACTCAGCCGCAGCGTAACCGCTATAGCATCATTCAGACCAAAACTGAAGATGAAGCCAAAGCGGTACTGGACGAGCTGAGCAAAGGCGGTGACTTCGCCGCGCTGGCGAAAGAAAAATCTGCCGATATCATCTCTGCCCGTAAAGGTGGCGATATGGGATGGCTGGAAGATTCCACCACCCCGGATGAGCTGAAAAATGCGGGTCTGAAAGAAAAAGGCCAACTGTCTGGCGTAATTAAGTCTTCCGTTGGTTTCCTCGTTGCGCGTCTTGACGACGTACAGCCTGCACAGGTTAAACCGTTGAGCGAAGCCCGTGACGACATTGCGGCAAAAGTGAAGCAGGAAAAAGCGCTGGATGCCTACTATGCGCTGCAACAGAAAGTCAGCGACGCGGCCAGCAACGATAACGAATCTCTGGCGGGTGCAGAGCAGGCAGCAGGTATGAAAGCGGTTGAAACGGGCTGGTTTAGCCGTGACAGCCTGCCGGAAGAACTGAATTTCAAACCGGTCGCTGACATTATTTTCAATGGTGGTCTGGTTGGCGAAAACGGTACGCCTGGCAGTAACTCCGACATCATCACCGTGGATGGCGATCGCGCGTTTGTACTGCGTATTGCAGAGCACAAAGCCGAAGCCGTGAAGCCACTGGCTGAAGTGAAAGATCAGGTAACTGCGCTTGTTAAGCACAATAAAGCAGAGCAGCAGGCGAAGCTTGATGCCGATAAACTGCTGGCGGATCTGAAAGCCGGTAAAGGCGATGAAGCGATGAAAGCGGCGGGTCTGAGCTTTGGCGAGGCGAAAACGCTGAGCCGTACGGGTCAGGATCCGCTGAGCCAGGCTGCCTTTGGTCTGAGCCTGCCGGCGAAAGACAAACCGAGCTACGGCGTCGCGAACGACATGCAGGGTAACGTTGTTCTGTTGGCGTTGGACGAGGTGAAAGCTGGTTCTATGCCTGAAGCGCAGAAGAAAGCGATGGTTCAGGGGATCACTCAGAACAACGCGCAGATTGTCTTCGAAGCGCTGATGAGCAACCTGCGTAAAGCCGCAAAAATTAAAATCGGTGATGCGCTGGAACAGCAGCAATAACCGAGGCAGTTCGCAAAAAATTGCAAAAAGTTGTATCTACCAAAGGCCGCTTTCGCGGCCTTTTCCATTTCTGATATTTGCCGTTTGTCTGCCGTTCTGCACCTCGCTATCGTGATTCCACTGTTAACAAACAAGGAGAAAACAGTATGAAACATGGAATCAAAGCTCTGCTTATCACTCTTTCATTGACCTGCGCTGGTATGGCCCAAACCGCATTGGCGGCTGAGCCTGTCGCCAAAAGCCAGGCGACTCAAACCAAAGCGGAAAACCCAGGGGCGGCACAAAGCAAAGCCACACTGCCCGCTAAAGCAAGCGACGATGAGGGCACCAGGGTAAGCATCAACAGCGCTTCTGCGGAGGATTTAGCGCGAGTTATGAATGGCGTGGGTCTAAAGAAAGCGCAGGCGATTGTGAGCTATCGTGAGGAGTACGGGCCGTTTAAAACGGTGGATGATTTAAAACAGGTGCCGGGCATGGGCAGTTCACTGGTTGAGCGTAACCTGGCAGTTTTAACACTTTAATAACTTGCAGAGCGCTGAAAGTTTGCCAGACTGTAGAGGTCATACCAGTTATGACCTCTTTACTCAAAAGTCTGTTCCTATAAAAACAACGTAAGGCTCCTGCGCTATGCAAACACAAATCAAAGTCCGTGGTTTTCATCTTGATGTCTATCAGCACGTTAACAATGCCCGCTATCTGGAGTTTCTGGAAGAGGCCCGCTGGGATGGTCTGGAAAACAGCGACAGCTTTCAGTGGATGACCGCACACAACATCGCTTTTGTGGTCGTGAATATTAATATCAACTACCGGCGACCTGCGGTGCTGAGCGATCTGCTGACCATCACCAGTCAGGTTCAACAGTTAAATGGCAAAAGTGGCGTGTTAAACCAGACCATTACCCTGGAGCCGGAAGGGCAGGTGGTGGCAGACGCGCTGATTACGTTCGTCTGTATTGATTTGAAAACGCAAAAAGCGTTGCCGTTGGAAGGGGAGTTGCGCGAAAAACTGGAGCAGATGGTGCAGTAGTGGCTGCGACTGCCGGAAGGTGACGCTCAAGCGTCTTATCCGGCCTACATGAGTTGCTGCGACTGCCTGTAGGCCGGATAAGCAAAGCGCCATCCGGCAATACAATCACTTTAACCCGGTTTTCTGCTTCATTGCCGCCATCACTGCCGGTTTATCCGCCAGATAATGGTTCAGGCCGTTGGCACGCAGATTACACGCCGCACAGTGACCGCAACCGTCACCTTTGATGCCGTTATAGCAGGTTAGCGTTTCTTCGCGTACCAGGTCCAGCTTGCCCCAGTAATCAGCCAGTGCCCAGGTTTCGGCTTTATCGATCCACATCAGTGGGGTTTCAAAGCGAATATCTTTCGCCATCCCCAGGCTTACGGCATGGTTCAGGGCTTTGACGAACTCATCGCGACAGTCTGGGTATCCGGAGAAATCCGTTTCGCAAACGCCGGTAATGACTGCCTCTGCCTGCACCTGGTACGCGTAAATTGCTGCCAGCGTTAAGAACAGAATATTGCGTCCTGGCACAAAGGTATTGGGAATGCCGTTCGCATCCGGTTCGTAATTGGGTACCGGAATGTTATCGCGGGTCAGGCTGCTGACAGCCAGTTCACTGAGCAATGTGACATCAAGTACTTTGTGCGCGCGTGCGCCAAGTTTTAAGGCCAGGTCACGTGCGACATCAATCTCAGCGCGATGGCGCTGACCATAATCAAAGGTCACGCAGTGCACTTCATCATACTGATGCAGCGCTTGCGCCAGACAAGTCGTGGAGTCCTGACCTCCACTGAATACAACAACGGCACGTTTCATGGCTTTTCCTGACAAAATAACGAAGCCCTTATGGTAGCGCCTGGACGTGCCGTCGACCAGCTTCTTCACGCTGAAGGAGGTGGCAGCCAGGCTTCGGTAAACTCGAACCAGCCACGAGGATTCAGGCGTACGCCGTTCACGCCCGGTGGCGCGCTGATGCGATAGTGATAATTGAACAGTGGGGTCAGGGTAGCGTCATGCATTAGCGTGGCGAAAACTTGTTGTAAAGCAGCGTGGCGATCGTCCTCATCGGCCTGGATTTGAAGGGCATCCAGGGTCGTTTGCAAATGTGTGTATGCTGGCGCATTCAATACATGTGACCAGAGCTGATCGCAGCGCAACCACTGTTCGAGAGTATATTCAGGTGCCTCACCAATCAGCCTGTCGCCCATCATCAGGTCGGCCTGGGCTAAGGGATGATCGCCATCCCAGTTTTTAGCATTATGAAAAATAAGCGTTAATTCACAGCCGAGCAGCGCCAGCGCCTGGCGAAGCTGTTCAGCCATAGCGTGAAGTTCTACCGGCAGGTGATAAGCCAGCGTCAGCTTTTCCGGTAATGCCACCTCATCGAGTTCATCCCATTGTGGGATAGTCCATCCGGGGAGCAGTGCATTGCTTGGCGTGATCAGATTTTCATCCACTTCAAGCGTTTGTAGCAGGGAAGAACGGTGGATGATATTGATCAGTCTACGGGCCTGCTGCGTATTCAGGTGCGCGCTTTTTCTGAGCGTGAGATAGCAAAAACCAAGACTGATCCCGCTGCTTACCTGGCTTAGCATAGGCAACTCTTCGGGTTTACCAATCGCAATTTGCACCGGATGGCGACAGCTGGTGCCCAGATCCTGGGAGAAGAGCTGTGGGGTTATCCAGTATTCAATGGCTTTTAGCAGCGGATGATTCAGATGGTAGTGATCGTGGCTCTCGATACGCACCAGCTCAGGAGTAAACAGCGTCAACCGGAACGGGCCGGTACCCACAAACGGGTACTCAGGATGCGCCAGGTGACTGCTGTAGCTTGCCAGACGGTGCGCCAGCCAGAAGTTGGGACGATGCAGAATAAAGGTCAGACACTGGGGATGCGTCACCTCAATGCGCTTTACGCTGATAAACAGCTTATTCAGCGCGGGGAGTTCTAACAGCTTCAGCAACTGCTGATGTAGCTGTGAGCTGCTTACCGTATCACCGTTATGCCAATGCAGGGTGGAACGAATATAGAAATCCCAGCGCAGGCCGTCAGCGGAAATATTCCAGTGGTGGGCTAAGTCTCCACAAGGACGTTGCGTAGTGCTGTCAAACCGGGTCAGGCCAGAGAAAACTTGTCCGGCGAGGTGTTGCTCCGCGCGACCAGGGAGAAAACCGGGGTGCAAGGGGTCGAGCGGGCGGTAATAGGGGATACGTAGGGTTGGCGTGTCGTTTTGCCACTGACCGCCCATAAACGGTTGTAGCAGTGTTCTTAATTCGCCCGGAGCCAACTGAGCCAGTTCCAGTACGCTAAGCTGCTCTCCCTTTTGCAGCGCCTGTTCCATCATGGTGTTGCGCAGTGAATCTGGCGTCACTAAAAACCGCAGTTGCCCGCGTTTCCCGCGCCCCGACTGGGCATGCCACTCCAGCCAGCCCGCATCCTGCGCTTGCTTTAGCAGGGTACGCACATGGCGTTCGCTACAAAAACAGCGTTCGGCCAGTTCCCCGACGGTCACTGACTGCGGTTCGCCGTTCGAGGGCAGCCACAGGCGTTGGTACTGGTTCAGGCGATTAAGCAGACGCATTGATACTTTTTCCTTCAGGATGTCCGTTAACGGTTTATGCGTAGAGAAACCCGGAACAATTCATTTTATCTATTCACTATTACTTCCGTATATCTCAGGTGATACTGGATCACAAGTTAACCGCGTCACAGTGTGGAGAAAGAAATGGCTCGTCTGGCTGCATTTGATATGGATGGCACCCTTTTGATGCCGAATCACCATTTAGGTGACGAAACGCTTTCAACGCTGTCGCGCCTGCGTGAACGCGATATTACTCTGACATTTGCTACCGGCCGACATGTGCTTGAGATGCGCCATATTTTAGGCTCGATCTCACTGGACGCCTTTTTGATCACGGGTAATGGCACGCGTATTCACTCTCTTGAGGGCGATGTGTTACACCGTCAGGATCTGGATCCGAATGTCGCGGATATTGTGTTGCATCAGAAGTGGGACACTACCGCCAGCATGCATGTCTTTAATGACAACGGTTGGTTCACCGGACAAGAGATCCCCTCGCTGCTGCAGGCGCATGTGTATAGCGGATTTCGCTACCAGATCGTCGATGTGAAACGTATTCCGGCGCATCAGGTCACGAAAGTCTGTTTCTGCGGCGATCATGACTCTTTGATCCAATTGCGAATTCAACTGAATGAAGCGCTGGGTGAACAGGCGAATCTCTGTTTTTCCGCGTTTGATTGCCTTGAGGTGCTGCCGCTGGGCTGTAATAAAGGATCGGCATTGGCGGTGTTGAGCGACCATTTAGGTTATTCAATGGCCGAGTGTATGGCGTTTGGCGATGCTATGAACGATCGCGAAATGTTAGGCAGCGTTGGGCGCGGCCTGATTATGGGTAACGCGATGCCGCAACTGATTGCTGAACTGCCTCATTTATCGGTGATTGGGCATTGCCGTAATCAGGCAGTGTCACACTTTTTGACGCATTGGCTGGACAATCCACATCTACCTTATTCCCCCGAATGAGAGATCCCTTCCAGCAAGCCAGACTTCGCGTCTGGCTTTTTTTTATACCATTAATGGGTGTTCAGTAGTCGGGCGAGCTCCGCTTTCCACGGCGTTAAATCACCGATGTGCGTGTCGACCCACTGTGGGTTGTAGTAGGTTTCCAGATAGCGTTCGCCGCTGTCACACAACAGCGTCACCAGTGAGCCGCTTTCTCCGGCATCGCGCATACGGGCGGCAAGTTGCAGTGTTCCCCACATATTGGTACCCGTAGAGGCGCCGACTTTACGGCCCAACTGCGTTTCCAGCCAGTGTGCGGTGGCCACGCTTGCGGCATCCGGCACGCGCAGCATTTCATCGACCACGTCAGGAATGAAAGACGGTTCGACACGCGGGCGGCCAATGCCTTCAATTTTACTTCCTACCGGACTGCGTAACGTGGCATCGCGATCCTGCCAGAAGGGCAGAAAGACCGAGTTTTCCGGGTCCACTACCATCAGTTGAGTGTCGTAGCCCTGACAACGGATATAGCGGCCAATGGTTGCTGAGGTGCCACCGGTTCCGGCGCTCATCACAATATGGCGGGGAACGGGGTTGGGCTCGCACTGCATCTGACGAAAGATGCTGTCGGCGATATTATTATTGCCGCGCCAGTCGGTGGCGCGCTCAGCGTAAGTGAACTGGTCCATGTAATGACCGTTCAGCTCACGCGCCAGTTGCTCAGAGGCCGCATAGATTTCGCAGGCGCTTTCCACGAAATGACAGCGACCGCCGTAAAATTCAATCTGTTCAACCTTACGTTTTGCCGTACAGGAAGGCATGACGGCAATAAATGGCAACCCTAACAGTCGAGCGAAATAAGCCTCAGAGACCGCCGTTGAACCGGACGATGATTCAATGATGGTGGTGCCTTCTTTGATCCAGCCATTGCACAATCCGTACAGAAACAGTGAGCGCGCCAGACGATGCTTCAGACTCCCGGTCGGATGCGTGCTCTCATCTTTTAAATAGAGCTGAATGCCCGGGAACGCCGGTAGCGACAGGCGAATGAGATGCGTATCCGCAGAACGCTGATAATCCGCGTTGATTTCATTGATGGCGTTTTTAACCCAGGAGCTATTCATCATTAATAGATATCCATTTGTCATTTTGTGCCCAGAATAGCGAAAAGCACGGAAAAAATTGTTGCCATTTAGCCTTTAAAATAGAATGTAAGGAGAAAATTCTTCTCTGTGGAGTGGATATGTTAGACAAAATTGACCGCAAGCTACTCGGCTTGCTGCAACAGGACTGCACCCTTTCTTTGCAGGCATTAGCAGATGCCGTTAATCTGACTACCACCCCCTGCTGGAAACGTCTCAAACGACTTGAGGATGACGGTATCCTGCTGGGCAGAGTCGCCCTGTTGGATCCAGAAAAACTGGGGCTTGGACTCACCGCGTTTGTGCTGATCAAAACTCAGCATCACAGCAGCGAATGGTATTGCCGCTTTGTCACTGAAGTGACCGGAATGCCCGAGGTTCTGGGGTTCTGGCGTATGGCAGGGGAGTATGACTACCTGATGCGAGTGCAGGTTGCTGATATGAAAAGCTATGATGAATTCTATAAGCGCCTGGTGAATAGCGTACCGGGCCTGTCTGACGTCACCTCCAGCTTTGCCATGGAACAGATTAAATACACAACTGCTCTACCTATTGAATAATTCTCCCGGCGCTTATTGCCGGAAATCTTGTCAGGACATAACGCGTGCGATTATTTGCTCAATTAAGCTGGTACTTCCGCCGGGAGTGGCGTCGCTACCTCGGGGCAGTGGCCTTGCTTATCATCATCGCTATCCTTCAGCTTATTCCGCCGAAAGTGGTCGGGATCATTGTGGATGGCGTGACGACTCAACGTTTCATCACCGAGCGGCTGCTGATGTGGGTGGGGACAATTGCCCTGATTGCCGTGGTGGTTTATTTGCTGCGCTATGTCTGGCGCGTGCTGCTGTTTGGCGCATCCTACCAACTGGCGGTTGAGCTGCGGGAAGATTATTACCGTCAGTTGAGTCGCCAGCATCCAGAATTTTATCTGCGGCACCGTACGGGCGATCTGATGGCGCGGGCAACCAACGATGTCGATCGCGTCGTATTTGCCGCCGGAGAAGGGGTGCTGACGCTGGTGGATTCGCTGGTCATGGGGTGTGCGGTGCTGATCGTGATGTCAACGCAGATAAGCTGGCAACTGACGTTGATTGCGCTGCTGCCGATGCCGGTGATGGCGTTGATGATCAAACGTTACGGCGATCGACTCCATAACCGTTTTAAGCTGGCGCAGGCGGCGTTTTCCAGTCTCAACGATCGTACTCAGGAAAGCCTGACCAGTATTCGTATGATCAAGGCCTTTGGTCTGGAGGATCGACAGTCGGCATTATTTGCCGCTGATGCTGAAGATACCGGTAAGAAAAACCTGCGCGTGGCGCGCATTGACGCCCGCTTTGATCCCACGATTTATATCGCCATTGGTATGGCTAACCTGCTGGCGATTGCCGGGGGAAGCTGGATGGTGGTACACGGCTCGCTGACGCTCGGGCAGCTCACCAGCTTTATGATGTATCTCGGTCTGATGATTTGGCCGATGCTGGCGCTGGCCTGGATGTTTAACATCGTCGAACGCGGCAGCGCCGCGTATAGCCGAATTCGCGCCATGCTGGCAGAAGCGCCGGTAGTGGATGACGGTACTGAACCGGTGCCGGAAGGACGCGGCGAGCTGGCGGTGGCGATTCGCGAATTTTGCTACCCGCAAACCACTCACCCGGCGCTGGAAAATGTGAATTTCCAGCTCAAACCTGGACAGATGCTGGGCATCTGTGGTCCGACCGGCTCGGGAAAAAGTACGGTGCTGTCGCTGATCCAGCGTCATTTTGATATCACCCAGGGCGATGTGCGCTTTCATGATATCCCATTAACGCGCTTACAGCTGGATAGCTGGCGTAGCCGACTGGCGGTTGTCAGCCAGACGCCATTTCTGTTTTCCGATACCGTCGGCAATAACATCGCCTTAGGACGCCCGCAGGCCACGCAGGAAGAGATCGAGCATGTGGCGCGTCTTGCCAGCGTTCATGAGGATATTTTACGTCTTCCGCAGGGCTATGACACCGAAGTGGGCGAACGCGGGGTGATGCTGTCTGGCGGGCAAAAACAGCGTATTTCTATCGCTCGAGCGCTTCTGCTGAACGCTGAAATCCTGATTCTGGATGATGCGTTGTCGGCGGTAGATGGTCGTACCGAACATCAGATTTTGCATAACCTGCGCCAGTGGGGCGAAGGCCGAACCGTGATTATTAGCGCACACCGTTTGTCGGCTCTGACGGAAGCCAGCGAGATTATCGTGATGCAGCATGGGCATATTGCCCAGCGCGGTGAGCATGAATCTTTAGTGCAGCAGCCTGGCTGGTATCGCGATATGTACCGCTATCAGCAACTGGAAGCGGCGCTGTCTGATGCGCCAGAGATAAACGAGGAGGCGGCTAATGCGTAGTTTCGGGCAATTATGGCCGACTCTGAAAAGACTGCTGGCGTATGGTTCCCCATGGCGAAAACAGTTAGCGATTGCGGTCGTCATGCTGTGGGTGGCGGCGGCGGCGGAAGTCAGCGGCCCGCTGCTGATTAGCTATTTTATCGATAACATGGTGGCGAAGAACAATCTGCCGCTGGCGATGGTTGCCGGGCTGGTTGCCGCCTATGTCGGTCTGCAACTGCTGGCGGCAGGGCTGCATTACGCGCAGTCGTTACTGTTTAACCAGGCGGCGGTTGGCGTAGTACAACAGTTACGTACCGACGTAATGGACGCTGCGCTGCGCCAGCCGCTCAGCGCCTTTGATACTCAGCCCGTCGGGCAGCTTATCTCCCGCGTGACCAATGACACCGAAGTGATTCGTGACCTGTACGTGACGGTGGTCGCAACGGTTCTGCGCAGCGCGGCCTTAATTGGCGCCATGCTGGTCGCGATGTTCAGCCTCGAGTGGCGTATGGCGCTGGTGGCGATGGCCATTTTCCCGGCCGTGCTGGTGGTGATGGTTATTTACCAACGCTACAGCACCCCGATTGTGCGTCGGGTGCGCGCTTATCTGGCGGATATTAACGATGGCTTTAACGAAGTCATCAACGGCATGAGCGTTATCCAGCAGTTCCGCCAGCAGGCAAGGTTTGGCGAGAGAATGGGCGAGGCCAGCCGCTCGCACTATATGGCGCGCATGCAAACCCTGCGACTGGATGGTTTTTTGCTGCGTCCGCTGCTGAGCCTTTTCTCGGCGCTGATCCTCTGCGGCTTGCTGATGCTGTTCAGTTTTACCTCTGGCACCTCCATTGAGGTTGGCGTGCTGTACGCGTTCATCAGCTACCTCGGCCGTTTGAACGAACCGCTGATCGAGCTGACCACCCAGCAATCAATGCTGCAGCAGGCGGTTGTCGCTGGTGAGCGAGTGTTCGAACTGATGGACGGGCCTCGTCAGCGCTATGGTGAAGACGATCGCCCGCTCAAAAGCGGAGACATTGAGGTGGATAACGTTTCATTTGCCTATCGCGACGACAATCTGGTGCTGCAAAACATCAGTCTGTCCGTGCCTTCGCGCAGCTTTGTGGCTTTGGTCGGACACACAGGCAGCGGCAAAAGCACGCTGGCCAGCCTGCTGATGGGATATTACCCGCTGACGAAGGGGGAAATCCGCCTTGACGGACGTCCGTTGTCTTCTCTGAGCCACGGTGCGTTACGTCAGGGCATCGCGATGGTGCAGCAGGATCCGGTGGTGATGGCGGATACCTTCCTGGCAAACGTCACGCTGGGTCGCGATATCTCAGAAGAGCGGGTCTGGCAGGCGCTGGAGACTGTGCAACTGGCAGAACTGGCTCGGGGTTTGAGCGAGGGGATTCATACCCGCCTGGGCGAGCAGGGCAATAATCTCTCCGTTGGGCAGAAACAGCTGCTGGCGCTGGCGCGGGTATTGGTTGAAACGCCGCAGGTGCTGATCCTCGATGAAGCCACAGCCAGTATTGATTCCGGTACTGAACAGGCCATTCAGCACGCGCTGGCGGCGGTCCGTGAACACACTACGCTGGTGGTGATTGCGCATCGGTTATCGACGATTGTCGATGCGGATACCATTCTGGTGCTGCATCGCGGTCAGGCGGTTGAGCGTGGTACGCATCAGCAATTACTGGCGGCGCAAGGCCGTTACTGGCAGATGTATCAGCTGCAGCTGGCGGGCGAAGAGTTAGCCGCCAGCACGCAAGAGGATTCTGTTATCGCCTGACGGCGCAGTGCTTATCCGGCCACGCGGTATCGTAGGCCGGGTAAGGCGTTTACGCCGCCATCCGGCAATCAACAATCTGGTGCAAAAATGTAACGCACTGTGCACCGTTATAGTGCGTTTTTTCTGTTTCTCTCCCGGCAGCACCCGGCGAACCTGAATCATTCCGCGTTTTTCATTCCTGGCACACCCCTTGCAATATTCCTCTCGTGTATCTGCAGCCACTACTGAATTCTGACTGGAGGGGATCTATGAAGCTGGTTACCGTGGTAATCAAACCGTTCAAACTGGAAGACGTCCGTGAAGCACTGTCGTCTATTGGTATTCAGGGGCTGACCGTCACCGAAGTGAAGGGGTTTGGCCGACAGAAAGGTCATGCTGAGCTGTACCGTGGGGCTGAATATAGCGTCAATTTTCTGCCAAAGGTGAAGATTGATGTGGCGATTGCCGACGACCAACTGGATGGCGTGATTGATGTCATCAGTAAGGCGGCATACACCGGAAAAATTGGCGACGGCAAAATCTTCGTCGCCGAGCTGCAACGTGTGATTCGTATTCGTACCGGCGAAGCCGACGAAGCCGCACTGTAACTTCTGGCACACAGTGATAGGAAACCAAAAAATGAAGATAGCAACGATGAAAACAGGTATTGCTTCACTGGCGCTACTGCCGGGACTGGCGATGGCGGCACCGGCGGTTGCGGATAAAGCAGATAACGCTTTTATGATGATCTGTACCGCGCTGGTGCTGTTTATGACTATCCCTGGCATTGCGTTGTTCTACGGCGGTTTGATTCGCGGTAAGAACGTGCTGTCGATGCTGACTCAGGTGACGGTGACATTCGCTCTGGTTTGTATTCTATGGGTGGTTTATGGCTACTCACTGGCCTTTGGCGAAGGGAATAATTTCTTCGGCAACTTCAACTGGGTATTGCTGAAGAACATCGAGCTGACGGCGGTCACGGGGAGCTTCTACCAATACATTCACGTTGCTTTTCAGGGATCTTTTGCCTGCATCACCGTTGGGCTGATTGTCGGGGCTCTTGCTGAGCGTATTCGTTTCTCTGCGGTGCTGATTTTTGTGGTGGTGTGGTTAACGTTGTCGTACATCCCCATTGCCCATATGGTCTGGGGCGGCGGCTTACTGGCTTCTCACGGCGCACTGGATTTTGCCGGCGGGACGGTCGTGCACATCAACGCAGCGATTGCTGGTCTGGTTGGTGCGTATCTGATTGGCAAACGCGTCGGTTTTGGCAAAGAAGCCTTTAAACCGCATAACCTGCCGATGGTCTTCACCGGTACCGCTATTCTCTACATTGGTTGGTTTGGCTTTAACGCCGGTTCAGCGGGAACGGCGAATGAAATTGCCGCACTGGCCTTCGTCAATACCGTGGTCGCCACCGCTGCCGCCATCCTCGGATGGATCTTCGGTGAATGGGCGCTGCGTGGCAAACCGTCTCTGCTGGGCGCTTGTTCTGGTGCTATTGCAGGTCTGGTGGGCGTAACACCTGCATGTGGCTACATTGGTGTCGGAGGAGCGCTGATTATCGGTGTCGTTGCGGGGCTGGCTGGCCTGTGGGGAGTGACCATGCTGAAGCGTTTTCTGCGCGTGGACGATCCGTGTGATGTGTTTGGCGTGCACGGCGTGTGCGGTATTGTTGGCTGCATCCTGACCGGCGTTTTCGCTGCCAGCTCTCTGGGCGGCGTGGGCTTTGCCGAGGGCGTGACCATGGGGCATCAGCTGCTGGTGCAACTGGAAAGCGTGGCGATCACCATCGTCTGGTCCGGCGTGGTGGCCTTCATTGGCTATAAGCTGGCAGATATGACGGTGGGTCTGCGCGTACCGGAAGAGCAGGAACGCGAAGGTCTGGATGTGAACAGTCACGGCGAAAACGCCTACAACGCTTGATGTTTCAATCTGCCGGATGGCAACGCTTTTGCGCCACCATCCGGTAATTCTCAATTGCGATTACGCATTACCCCTTCCTGCACGGTAGAGGCGACCAGTACGCCGTCCTGGGTATAAAACTCCCCGCGTACAAAACCCCGGGCACCGGAGGCCGAAGTGCTCTCGACGTTATACAACAGCCACTCATTAATATTGAACGGACGGTGGAACCACATTGAATGGTCAATGGTGGCGATCTGAATCCCTTTTTCCAGAAAACCAATCCCGTATGGCTGCAGTGCAACAGGCAGGAAGTTCAGGTCTGAGGCATAGCCAAGCAGATATTGATGGACGCGCAGATCGTCCTGCAGCTCGCCGTTTGCGCGGATCCATACCTGGCGCGCCGGAGGTGCGACGTGACCTTTTAAGGGGTTGTGAAACTCAACCGGGCGCACTTCCAACGGACGATCGTTGATAAATTTTTCTTTCAACAGCGGCGGCAGTAAATGCGCCACTGAACGGGCAATTTCCGTTTCTGATTTCAGCTCATCGGGACCCGGCGCATCCGGCATGGTTTTCTGATGTTCAAATCCGTCTTCCGGTGCCTGGAAAGAGGCGGTCATGTAAAAAATGGGTTTACCATTCTGAATTGCGGCAACGCGGCGCGCGCTGAAGCTGTTACCATCACGCAAGACTTCAACATCATAGATGATGGGCTTTTGGCTATCGCCGGGGCGTAAAAAATAGCTGTGAAAAGAGTGGACCAGACGCTCTTCCGGTACGGTTTCTTTGGCGGCATACAGCGCCTGACCGACAACCTGTCCCCCAAAAACCTGACGCAACCCTAAGTCTTCACTTTGGCCCCGAAAGAGTCCTTCTTCAATTTTTTCCAGATTTAACAATGTCAGCAAATTTTTCAGCGCCAGACTCATACGTGCTCTCCAGGTTATATCGTTCTCGCAGCGAGGTAGGCAGAGTATAACGCAATTTTGAAAGTGGTCCGATGGGTGCAATTGTCTGAATTAAAGGCCTATTACAGGCAAAAACAGCTGTCTTGTGCCACACTTAGTCACGTTATGTTTTTGTTAACCACTCTTCTGGCGAGGAAAGTTCTCGCTGGTGCATAGATGATAAGGAGAATTTAATGAAACTCGTGCACATGGTAAGTGGTTTAGCGGTTGCGGTCGCTCTGGCGGCCTGTGCTGATAAAAGTGCAGATATTCAGACACCTGCGCCAAGCCCTAATACGTCAATTGCTGACACACAGTCTAAAATTCAACAGCCAAATGTTTCTGGTACGGTATGGATCCGCCAGAAAGTGGCCTTGCCACCCGATGCGGTGCTGACCGTCACGCTGTCAGATGCGTCGCTGGCCGATGCGCCGTCAAAAGTGCTGTCGCAAAAAGCGGTCCGTACTGAAGGCAAGCAGGCGCCATTCAGCTTCGTATTACCGTTTAATCCAGCAGATATTCAGCCTAACGCTCGTATTCTGCTGAGTGCGGCAATTACGGTTAATGACAAACTGGTCTTTATTACTGATACCGTTCAGACGGTCATTAATCAGGGTGGTACAAAAGCTGACCTGACGCTGGTCCCTGTACAGCAAACGGCAGTACCGGTTCAGGCGAGCGGTGGGGCTGCCACCACGGTGCCGTCAACGTCACCAACCCAGGTGAATCCGTCTTCTGCCGTTCCTGCCCCCACGCAGTACTAAGGTAGTCGTAACCCTCTCCGCCTGGAGAGGGTTAGTACACCCAGCGATAACGCTGTAAATCGATCTGTCCGCTTCCAGAAACCACAATTCCCTCTGCCAGTAACGCCTGACGCTGCCGTTGCAGGTCGGGGCCGGTCAGCGAAATGGTACCATGGCGATTGACCACCCGATGCCAGGGCAGAGTGCTGCCTTCGGGGAGACGCTTAAGCACGCCGCCTACCTGGCGCGCAGCACGCGGCGAACCGGCAAGCCTGGCAACATCGCCATACGTAGTGACGAAACCTTCGGGGATTGACGCGACGATTTGCCAGACGCGTTGGGGGAAAGAGTCTTGTATATCCATTATTTATTCCTGCGCTAATCCTCCAGCATAATGCTGAATGGCGAAGGAGTGAAGCTGCATTGCACAAGAAAACAGCATCCGATGCTGGATGGGTTGCAATTACAGGGTGCAGCAGTGATAATGCGCCTGCGCGTTGGTTAACAACGCTCTCAATGGGGGCTCTGTTGGTTCTCCCGCAACACTACTCTGTTTACCAGGTCAGGTCCGGAAGGAAGCAGCCAAGGCAGATGACGTGTGTGCCGGGATGTAGCTGGCAGGGCCCCCACCCAATTCTGCCGTCCGGCAATTTCCCTTCTGCTTATCTTCTTTTCTTTGTCATCGTATTGTCATTTTATTGTCATCAAATGCTGTCAATGTGTTTCGGGGATGTTATTTGATGCTTTTGCCGCCGCCATCGCACTGTAACGACAGAGTCTTACATTCGGTGTGTTTTGGCTGACCACAAGGATTTTCTACGATGTCGACCGCTGTATTGAATGTCAAAATTGATGAGGCGCTAAAAGAAAAGCTTCGCCATTACGCTGAAGTGCATAACGAAAATTTAAGTGTTGCGACGGAAAAACTGCTGCTGATTGCGTTTACCGCCGTTGAAGAGGCGGGAGTCTCCGCTGAGGATATCGATAGCCAGCATACGGAAGAGTCCGTAGTTGAAGCACTGACTCCTAAAGAAATCAAAGCGTTGCGCAGACTACTGAAGAAGAAAAAATGAAACAACAACCGCTCTCAACCGCCTGTAATTACGGCGAAGCTTGTGAAATGCTGCGTTCCGGTTATGTGAAACATGTTCGTCTGAGCTGGGGAAGGTGCGAACAAGTTCCTGATATGAGATCATCATATTCATCCGGAGCGCATCCCAGAGGGACATCATGAGCCATCAACTCACCTTCGCCGATAGTGAATTCAGCACTAAGCGCCGTCAGACCCGAAAAGAGATTTTCCTCTCCCGCATGGAGCAGATTCTGCCATGGCAGAATATGACCGCTGTCATCGAGCCGTTTTATCCCAAGGCGGGCAATGGCCGACGGCCCTATCCGCTGGAGACCATGCTGCGTATTAACTGCATGCAGCATTGGTACAACCTGAGCGACGGTGCCATGGAAGATGCCCTGTACGAAATCGCCTCCATGCGCCTGTTT
>NZ_JAOWHW010000101.1:0-2534 GCF_030332425.1 Citrobacter sp. Cpo142 | reverse complement strand
TGCCACGGGCAAAGATCGGAAGGGTTACGCCAGTACCAGCGCAGCCGTTTTTCCATTTCAGGCGCATAACGCTGAACCCAGCGGTAAATCGTGGAGTGATCGACATTCACTCCGCGTTCAGCCAGCATCTCCTGCAGCTCACGGTAACTGATGCCGTATTTGCAGTACCAGCGTACGGCCCACAGAATGATGTCACGCTGAAAATGCCGGCCTTTGAATGGGTTCATGTGCAGCTCCATCAGCAAAAGGGGATGATAAGTTTATCACCACCGACTATTTGCAACAGTGCCTGCCATCGAGCGCGCAAGCGCCGAGGCCATCACCCGTGCCAACCGACGCATTTACGCGGCGCTGACCGATTCTTTGTTATCACCCCACCGTCAGCGCCTGGACGAACTTCTCAAGCGCAAGGACGGCAGTAAAGTGACGTGGCTGGCATGGCTGCGCCAGTCGCCTGCCAAACCGAACTCTCGCCACATGCTCGAACATATTGAGCGCCTGAAATCCTGGCAAGCACTTGATCTGCCCGCAGGCATCGAGCGGCAGGTTCACCAGAACCGCCTGCTCAAAATCGCTCGTGAAGGTGGCCAGATGACGCCTGCTGATCTGGCAAAGTTCGAGGTGCAACGACGCTATGCCACGCTGGTAGCGCTGGCCATCGAAGGCATGGCCACCGTCACCGATGAAATCATCGACCTTCACGATCGCATCATCGGCAAGCTGTTCAACGCGGCCAAGAACAAGCATCAGCAGCAGTTCCAGGCTTCCGGCAAGGCGATCAACGACAAGGTGCGGATGTATGGGCGCATCGGTCAAGCGTTGATTGAGGCCAAGCAAAGCGGCAGCGATCCGTTCGCCGCCATCGAGGCCGTTATGCCCTGGGACACCTTCGCCGCCAGCGTCACCGAAGCGCAAACATTGGCGCGGCCTGCCGACTTTGATTTCCTGCACCACATCGGTGAAAGCTATGCCACGCTACGCCGCTACGCGCCGCAGTTCCTGGGCGTGCTCAAATTGCGGGCTGCGCCCGCCGCCAAGGGTGTGCTCGATGCCATCGACATGCTGCGCGGCATGAACAGCGACAGCGCGCGCAAGGTGCCCGCCGATGCGCCAACCGCATTCATCAAGCCGCGCTGGGCAAAGCTGGTTCTGACCGACGACGGCATCGACCGGCGTTACTACGAGTTATGCGCCCTGTCGGAGCTGAAGAACGCGCTGCGCTCCGGTGATGTCTGGGTGCAGGGTTCTCGCCAGTTCAAGGACTTCGACGAATACCTGGTGCCGGTCGAGAAGTTCGCCACTTTGAAGCTGGCCAGCGAATTGCCGCTGGCAGTGGCCACCGACTGCGACCAATACCTGCATGACCGGTTGGAATTGTTGGAGGCGCAACTCGCCACAGTCAACCGCATGGCTGCGGCCAACGACTTACCGGATGCCATCATCACCACCGCGTCAGGCCTGAAGATCACGCCGCTGGACGCGGCAGTACCAGACGCCGCGCAAGCCATGATCGACCAGACAGCTATGCTGCTGCCGCACCTCAAAATCACCGAGTTGCTGATGGAGGTCGATGAATGGACGGGCTTCACCCGCCACTTCACACACCTGAAGACCAGCGACACGGCCAAGGACAAAACCTTGCTGTTGACGACGATCCTGGCCGACGCGATCAACCTGGGTCTGACCAAAATGGCCGAGTCCTGCCCTGGCACCACCTACGCCAAGCTGTCTTGGCTGCAAGCCTGGCACATCCGCGATGAAACCTATTCGACGGCGCTGGCCGAGCTGGTGAATGCGCAGTTTCGGCAACCCTTCGCCGGCAACTGGGGTGACGGCACCACGTCATCGTCGGACGGCCAGAACTTCAGAACCGGCAGCAAAGCAGAAAGCACTGGTCATATCAACCCGAAGTATGGAAGCAGTCCAGGACGGACTTTCTACACCCATATCTCCGACCAGTACGCGCCCTTCAGTGCCAAGGTGGTCAACGTGGGCATTCGTGATTCAACTTACGTGCTTGATGGCCTGCTGTACCACGAGTCGGACTTGCGCATCGAGGAACACTACACCGACACGGCAGGCTTCACCGATCACGTGTTTGGCTTGATGCATTTGCTGGGATTTCGCTTCGCGCCGCGTATCCGTGACTTGGGCGAAACCAAGCTATTCATCCCCAAGGGCGATGCCGCCTATGACGCGCTCAAGCCGATGATTAGCAGCGACAGGCTGAACATCAAGCAAATACGCGCCCATTGGGATGAAATTCTGCGGCTGGCCACCTCCATCAAGCAAGGCACGGTAACGGCTTCGCTGATGCTGCGCAAACTCGGCAGCTACCCGCGCCAGAACGGCTTGGCCGTGGCGTTGCGCGAGCTGGGGCGCATCGAGCGCACGCTGTTCATTTTGGATTGGCTGCAAAGCGTGGAGCTGCGCCGCCGCGTCCATGCGGGGCTGAATAAGGGCGAGGCGCGCAACGCGCTGGCCAGGGCGGTCTTCTTCTACCGATTGGGTGAAATCCGCGACCGCAGTTTTGA
>NZ_JAOWHW010000100.1:0-33468 GCF_030332425.1 Citrobacter sp. Cpo142 | reverse complement strand
ATGTGCAGATGGAAGAAGCTGTCAGTGATGAAGAACAGGCTGGTAATGAAGTGCAGTCAGGCGAAAGCAGTCTGGAAACTGGTGAAGAGTCACATACCGGCCAGCAAGCCGATGTGAACCAGAATACGGATTCTGTCGCCCAAAATAGCGATTCTGTAAACCAAACCGAACCGGTTTCGGCACAAACCGAGCCAGAAACGCAATCAGACGAACCGGCTGTTGTGTACCCGGCTTACTTCGAACCTGGCCGTTATGAAGGTCTGCCGAACGAGGTTTATCACGCAGCCAATGGTATCAGCTCTACCCAGGTAAAAGACGCACGCGTCAGCCTGATGTTCTATCACGGCCGTCACGTGACCAAGACTATCCGTCGCGAAAGCAGCGAGGCGCTGACGTTCGGTAGCCTGGCGCACACCCTGGCCCTGGAGCCCGAAAAGCTCCACGAAGAGTTTGCGGTATTCCCAGGTATTCCGGCTGAGGCGTTTACCACCACCGACTCCATGAAGGCGTTCATTCGAGAATTTAACGCGGATAAGCCAAAGGCCGAGCAACTGAAGCTCACCGGTAAGAAAGAAGAACTTCAGGCGGCGATACGCGCGGTCAGCCCGGAGGCCATTTTCGCTGATGAATTTGAGCAGCAATGGCGCGATAGCGCTGATGGGAAAACCATCCTGTCCAGAGAGCAACTGACGCTGGCCACGGCAATTCAGCAAGCCCTACTGAATCATGAATCAGCCGGGAAACTGCTGCGCCATCCTTCCCGTTCAGTGGAAACCAGTTATTTCGGGATGGACGACGAAACCGGTCTGGAAGTCCGTGTGCGCCCTGACCTTGAGGTTGAAATCAACGGCGTTCGTATCGGTGTTGACCTGAAGACGATCAGCATGGGACGCGTTAAGCAAGACGGTTTGCGCGCCAAACTGCACCGGGAAATCATCGACCGCGACTACCACCTCAGCGCTGGCATGTATTGCTCCGTTGCCGACTTTGATCAGTTCTTCTGGATCTTCGTCAACAAAGACGAGGGCTACCACTGGGTGGCGGTAATTGAGGCATCGGAAGATTTGCTCGATCTCGGGCTGCTGGAGTATCAGCGCACCATGCGTGCACTCGCAGATGCGTATGACACCGATTGCTGGTCTGCACCGATAACCGAAGACTACACCGACGAACTGAACGACTTCGACCTGCGCCGCCTTGAAGCGCTGCGTCTGGCTTAATGGAGGATTTGACCATGCAAAATACCAACATCATTACGACCGAGCAGGCACCAAACACCATTTCCGCCAGCAACGCTGTGTTCAACGTACAGGCACTCGGGCAGCTCACCTCTTTCGCTGAATTGATGGCGCAGTCTGCCGTCACCGTCCCCAAACACCTGGCGGGGAAACCCGCCGACTGTATGGCTATCGTCATGCAGGCTATGCAGTGGGGAATGAACCCATATGCAGTTGCCCAGAAAACGCACCTGGTCAACGGCGTTCTGGGTTACGAAGCGCAACTGGTTAACGCAGTAATCTCCAGCTCAAGCGCCATCGTTGGTCGCTTCCATTACGAATACGGCGGTGACTGGGAGAAGATCGCCGGGAAAAAAGACGGCCGTGATGAATTAGGCCTGTTTATCCGGGTTGGCGCCGTACTGCGCGGAGAAGACGAAATCACCTGGGGCGAGCCAATCTACCTGGCAGATATCACCACACGTAACTCGCCACTGTGGAAAACAGCGCCGAAGCAGCAGATCGCTTATCTGGCAGTGAAGTACTGGGCTCGCCTGTACTGCCCAGAAGTCATCCTCGGCGTCTACAGTCCAGATGAAGTTGAGCCACGCACTGAGAAAGAGATTAACCCAGCACCGAAACACGTTAACCTGGCTGATATCTCAGGTGACACCGTCACAACCACGCAAAGCGCACAGGAATCGTCGGTAAATATCGACTCTCTTGCCGATGATTTCCGCGAACGAATCGATGCCGCTCAGGATGTTGATAGTGCAAAAGCACTGCGCGCTGATATCGAAAGCGCGAAGGCCACGCTCGGGTCTGCCCTGTTCACCGAACTGAAGAACAAGGCAGTGAAGCGCTATTACCTGGTTGATTCACGTAACAAGGTTGAAGCCGCAATCAACTCCCTACCGTCCCCGGACGAACCGGATGCAGCAGCACGGTTTGGGGAAGTTGAGCGAGTTCTTGCAACTGCGAAACGTCATCTGGGCGATGAGCTGCACGATCAGTTCAGCATCACCCTGGCGGATATGAAACCGGAATACGTGGGCTAAGGGAGGCGGGAGGGTTCGCCCTCCCGGTAAAGAGATGAGTAAATTCACAAAAGAGCAGTTGGTTGATTACGTAAAGGGATGTATCGAGCACGCCGAGCGGTTTCCGGGCGTCGAGATAGCCGACAAAGAAAAGGCGATATTTGAAATTGCACTGGTAGCGCTGACAAATGTGCCAGTACTGGAACGCGAGCAGGTTCGCCGGGATCACGCCGAGTGGTCGCAAACTACTTTCGGTAATGTTGGCCCAATCGGCCCACTGAAGCATCTGTCTAAGGAGGCGCTGGAGGCGGCGGCAGAACCCGGCGACCTCAGCGAATGGGCTGACATGCAATTCCTGCTTTGGGATGCGCAGCGCCGCGCGGGAATTACTGACGAAGAAATCGTTGTGGCCTGCATAGAGAAACTGGCGATAAACAAACAGCGCCAATGGCCCGGACCACAGGACGGGGAGCCACGACTGCATGTCCGAAACGAAGGGGAATCTCTCAACGCCCGGCGGCGCCGTAATCGTGAGTCAAACGCGCGCGCTCGCGAACGTGAAACGCCTACACAACGCAAAGCAAGATTGGCTAAAAACAGAGCCAGGATGGCCATACGTCGTAAAGGCGGTGCAGCATGAAACTGATTAACCGAGGCAATCAGCAATCCCCGTTAGCGCGTCAGGCATGCGACATAGCACTGGCCACTCATCACGAACGCTACGGCGACTACGGGCGCAGCAAGATGAAAGAGACATACACGGTGAGAGTTGAAGGTGTGAAGGTCTGGGTGGAGGTAGTGAACCGCAAGGCTAGCTACGTGGCCACAGCGATGACAGGTATGCGTCGTTTGCGCGCGCTGCCGGGTCAGGTGAGTTGATAGCGATATTTCATTAACAGTTTTCCGGCAGCTCTATAATAAGTTGCCGGAAGCCGGAGGTAGTATGGCCAAGCTTCTTAATCTGCTGGAATGGGCGAATTCAACTTATTCAACCCCTCCGTCTCTTTCAACACTTCGCCGCTGGGCGCGGGAGGGGCGCATTTACCCTGCTCCGGAACTTCACGGCAAAGAATATAAGGTTCAGCCTGACGCCATCTATGTGGATCCGAGCAAAAAGAACCTTCGTCACAAAGCAAAACGCTTAGCGCTGCCAACTGGCGGCACTCTACTGGAGAGACTGACTCATGGCGAAAAGGCCAGTACGTTACGACGCTAACCTGCCACGTAACCTGACCTATCGTAAAAGAGACAGGCTTTATAGCTGGCGAAACCCGACTACCGGTCAAGAGTTATCTCTTGGCCGGATCGACAGAAAGGACGCCATTTCTCAGGCCATTGAGGCCAACAACTACATCGACCAAAATTACCTTCCGTCAGCGCTGCTTGACCGCATAAAGGAAACACCAACGTTTACGGTGAAAGCGTGGCTCGAGCGCTACGAAGTAATTCTTGAGCGAAGAGAATTGAAGCCCAACACGATGAAGGTCAGGCGCAATCAGATCGCCACTATCAGTGATGAATTCGGACGTATGCCGCTATCGGCAGTCAGCACAAAGGACGTATCTACTTTCCTGGAGAGTTACATACTCTGCGATAAGAAGAGTATGGCCTCCGGCCTGCGTTCAGTATTGTTGGATATTTTCAGGGAGGCGATCGTCGAGGGGCATATTGAAAGGAACCCGGCAGAGCCGACAAGAACGCCGACGCCAAAAGTGAAGCGTGAGCGTCTTTTGCTCGAGCAGTTTGAGATAATAAGGGATGCCGCTACCGCTCATTCTGGATGGGCTGCAAATGCATGTGACCTGGCGCTGGTTACCGGGCAGAGAAGAGAGGACGTATCGTTGTTCAGATTCAGCGATATCAGGGATGGAAGGTTGTTTGTCACGCAGGAAAAGACAGGTCACAAATTGGCATTGCCGCTTGATTTGCGACTGGACTCTGCTGATTTGGTATTGCAGGATGTTATCGACCGTTGCCGGAAAAACAACCCGTCAGACTTCATGCTTTATTCTGCGGTAAGGCGTGGCGGCAGGAAGCCAGGTCCGTTAACCCCGGACGGAATCACTCAAGCATTTTCTGATATCAGGGATTCTACAGAGTTAAAGTTTGGCCCCAACCCTCCCCCGTTCCATGAGATCAGGAGCTTGGCGAGCAGACTCTATGAAAGGGAGCGCGGAGAGGATTTCGCACAGAGACTGCTGGGGCATAAAAATTTAACAATGACCAAAAAATACCTGGACGCACGCGGTGCAGAATATGTTATGGTTTAGACAGGATATGGAAATTTCGAGTAATTTTCGTGGAATTTCGTGAGCGCACCGAAAAAAACCAATGAAAACAGACAGATAAAAAGAGACCGAATACGATTCCTGTATTCGGTCCAGGGAAATGGCTCTTGGGAGAGAGCCGTGCGCTAAAAGTTGGCATTAATGCAGGCTAAGTTACCCTGCCATTTAAGAATAGATGACAGCGCCAGGTTTTCCAGTCCGCGGCTAAAGTGGTCGGAAAAAAAGGACGTTTGTTACGCATCCAAACGCAAAAACCGCAAGTTCTCCTGCGAGATCCTTGCGGTTTTTTATTGGAAATCAGAGCGCTACATCTGACAATTAACAGAGCTTTTCTGCACGCTCTACAAACGGTGCCAGGCTCATTTTTTCGCCCGGTTTCGCCGGATCATCAATCTGGATAATCTCTATCGGCTTTGCCGTGGTTTTTCCGCTCTCCACCTGCTGTCTGGCGACATCATTCAACGGGTATTGCACCAGCGTACTAGGATTGATGACATACAGCGCGTTACCTGGACGGCAGGTCAGCATCACCTCTTCCCGATTAAACGCCCACTTATCTTTGCCAACCTCAAAACGGCTGACGGTAATGACCTGCGGCGCAGCCAGCGCGGCTCCGGAGCTTGCCAGGAGTAATAAAGAGATAATGATTTTTTTCATGCGTTTCGCCAGTCCATCAATCAGAAAGGTTCGAGGGTTGCAAACAGGCTGACAATCGCCAGAACAACGGCTCCTATACCCCATTCCAGCTTGGTCATCCAAATAAAATAGAGAGTCATGCCGCGGTTATCCTGCCGCATGCGTGGTACCAGAACATACCGATTCACCAGCGCAATCGCCACCATTAGCATGACCAGGGCACCTTTTAACAAAAGCAGTCGCCCGTAAGCCATGTGCCAGGGAACAGAAAAACCGACAATAAACAGCGCATTCATAATACCGGTTAGTAAAACACCGATAACGAAAAGATGTCCATAGCGTGAGAAGCGCATCATGGTACTGATGGCCTGTTCCCGCCAGCGACCTTGCGCCATTCGCATACAGTAAAGTACGGGCAGCAAACCACCGAACCAGGCGGCAGCGCATACCAAATGTAAAGCGTGGTTAACCTGCTGGATTGCGCCAGGGATACCGCTGTGCAGCGTCGCATGTCCGACGCCAGCCAGCAAAATAAACTGCGCAATAGTCAGCATTAACAGTAGTCGCGGCATACTGCGCGGCACCATGATGGTCACCACCATCGTGACCAACGCGAGGATAATCTGCCATAACCAGACGCCACCAAATTGCGTTTGCAACACGGCGAGCCAAACGTCAGTAGAGACAACATCCCGCCAGCCTGAGCCCATTAACCCACCCTGAATCGCCAGCATCAGCGTCGCGCTGATAAAGCTCCACGTCGCAGCATGCCGTTGCAGACGTAAAAAACGACGCATCATTAAACGACGAACCGAAACGGGAGCCAGCCATGCGCCGTAAAGCGCACAGCCAAACACCAGCATCAAAGCGGTAAAATGGATAAACCGTAGTGCAACCCAGGTAAATGCCAGCATTGGTTATTTCACGCTAAAGGTATATTGCCCCTTCGTCTTGTGACCATCCACGGAGACAACGTGCCAGTCGACCGTATATTTTCCTGCTTCAAGTGTTTGATCAAGCGGAACAATCAGCTGCGTTTTGTCCTGCTCACTGCGCGATGCCTTGCCCGTTTTGATCTGTTCTTTGTTAGGACCGGTCAGCGTTGCACCGCTGAATCCCGGCTCTACGCCTTCAGAAAAATTCAGCGTCAACGCCTGAGGAGATGCCGCAACTTCAGCGTTAGCCGCCGGACTTTGTTTTGTGAGGTGGGCATGCGCCAATGCCGCAGGTGTTGCCAGAACGCTGGCGAGTACGATGAGCGCGTTGCGAAGCATAGATGCAGATGAAGCCATTTCAACTATTCCTTTTTGTTATGTCTAACCTGTAGAGAATAACCTTCTAAAATGGTCGAGTCGAGAATCATCATTTCTGTCTTGCCATTAACGCACACTCTTAGTAACTTTGCGCGCCGAAAGACAGAGAAAAGGAAAAGCCCATGAACATCAATCTGGCCAAACTTGAGCAAGCGGAAATGGATAAGGTCAATGTCGATCTGGCTGCGGCTGGAGTGGCATTTAAGGAGCGATACAATATGCCCGTTGTTGCAGAAGTTGTTGAACGCGAACAGCCAGAGCATTTACGCGACTGGTTCCGCGAAAGACTCATCGCGCACCGTCTGGCATCCGTTACGCTTTCACGTTTACCATACGAGCCTAAAGTTAAATAAAACTTATATTACGTTACGATTCCTTACATGACGCCTGCTACAGTATAAGCATATTCTTAATCCACACATTAAGGATGGTTGTAGACACTATGAAAAGGAAATCATTATGTCATACTGGAAAATCGCAGCAGCACAATACGAACCTCTTCACACCTCAGTTACCGAACATGTCGCGCATCACCTGCAATTCATTCATGCGGCAGCTCAATGCCAATGTGAATTGCTGGTCTTCCCTTCCCTCTCATTGCTGGGTTGTGTTGATGAGAATGACGCGCTTCCTGCCCCACCCGATGAAGCGCTGTTAGAACCTCTCGCACATGCCGCAGCGACTTATCGCATGACGATAATTGCGGGACTACCGGTAGAACATAACAACCGGTTCGTGAAAGGCATTGCGCTTTTCTCTCCCTGGATGACTTCGCCATTAACCTTCCATCAGAGCCACGGGGCCTGTATTGCCAGACAGCGAAATGCCATCAGCGTTGTAGATAGCCAACCGGAAGGCATTGATATCGACCCGGCTTTTTCGCTGTTCACCAGCTGCCAGTCAGTCAGTGAACCGGAACTGCTCTCCTCTACATCTCGCCTACAAAGTTTCTCACATAAATTCGCCATCGCGGTATTAATGGCCAATGCGCGGGGTAGCAGTGCGTTATGGGATGAACGAGGTCGATTGATTGTTCGCGCAGACAGCGGTTCGTTGCTGTTAACCGGCCAACGCACGCCACGGGGTTGGCAAGGTGATATCATTCCATTACGCTAGTCGTTTTGGGTCAGGAGCATGGCATGTTGCGCATAATAGATACAGAAACCTGTGGTCTACAGGGAGGCATTGTTGAAATTGCTTCTGTCGATGTGGTTGACGGAAAAATAGTCAATCCCATGAGCCACCTGGTACGCCCTGACCGCCCCATCAGCCCACAGGCGATGGCTATCCATCGCATTACTGAAGCAATGGTGGCCGATAAGCCGTGGATTGAAGACGTCATCCCGCAGTATTACGGCAGCGAGTGGTACGTGGCGCACAATGCCAGCTTTGACCGCCGCGTATTGCCCGATATGCCCGGGGAATGGATTTGCACCATGAAGCTCTCCCGTCGGTTGTGGCCGGGGATCAAATACAGCAACATGGCGTTGTATAAATCGCGCAAGCTGAGCGTCCAGACGCCAGCGGGTCTCCACCATCACCGCGCCCTGTACGATTGCTACATCACTGCGGCACTGCTGATCGACATCATGCAGACGTCAGGCTGGACAGCTGATCAAATGGTCGATATTACCGGCCGTCCCGCCTTACTCACTACTTTCACTTTTGGTAAGTACCGCGGAAAACCGGTATCAGAAGTGGCTGAACGCGATCCGGGCTATCTGCGCTGGTTATTTAATAACCTTGACAATATGAGCCCGGAACTGCGATTAACGCTAAAACACTATTTGGATCACGCCTGAGCAGGCAGTGTTCCCTGCGCCAGTCCAATCAAAAAAGCGTACTCAAGGGCCACGCCTTCGTAAGATTTAAAACGCCCGGATTTACCACCGTGTCCGGAATCCATATCCGTGCAAAGTAGCAGCAAACGATCGTCCGTTTTCAGCTCACGCAGTTTTGCCACCCATTTTGCTGGTTCCCAGTATTGTACCTGGGAATCGTGCAATCCCGTCGTGACCAGCAGATGCGGATACGCCTGCGCGGTTACATTGTCATACGGGCTGTAGCTCTTCATATAGGTGTAATACTCTTCGTCCTGCGGATTACCCCACTCTTCAAACTCACCGGTCGTCAAGGGAATTGATTCATCGAGCATTGTGGTTACCACATCGACAAACGGCACCTGAGCAATAACACCATGGAAGCGTTCCGGGCGTTCATTAATGGCGACGCCCATTAACATGCCTCCGGCGCTTCCGCCCATGCCATAACATAACTCAGGCGCGCCATAGCCCATTTTTAGCAGCGCATCACAGACGTCGAGGTAATCATTAAAAGTATTTTTCTTGTGCAGAAACTTACCGTCCTCGTACCACTGTTGTCCTAATTCACCACCACCACGCACATGGGCAATAGCATAAACAAAGCCGCGATCCAGTAAGCTCAAACGGCTGCTGCTGAAATCGGCATCCATGCTGGCGCCATATGAGCCATAGCCATAAACGAGTAACGGATTTTTTCCTTTCAGGAAATACTTTTGATGATAAACCAGCGAAACCGGAACCTCAGTGCCATCACGCGCAGTTATCCATAGGTGTTCGCTACGGTAATTCGCCGCATCAAATCCGGGGACCTCCGTCTGCTTAAGCACACGACGTTCCCCGGTGTCCATATCCAGTTCAAACAATGTGTCCGGGGTGGTCATGGAGGAATAGCCATAGCGCAGGCGCGATGTCTCAGGCTCCGGATTATAGGCAAGCCAGGTCACATAAGCCGGATCGTCAAAGGCGATCCCGACCACTTCGCGCGTTTTACGATTAATCTGTCGTAGGCTGGTTAAGCCCCGCTGACGCTCTTCTACCACCAGCCAGTCAGTGAATAGCGTAAAGCCCTCCAGCATCACGTTGTCGCGCGCTGGGATCAGCGTCTCCCAGGCTTGCTCATCACGAACGCGGGTACGATACAGGCCGAAATTTTTCCCCTGACGGTTGGAGCGCAGATAAAAATTGTGTTGATAGTGATCGAGACTGTATTCATGGTCTTTGCGTCGCGCTAAAAAGACCAACGGTTCGGCATCCACCAGTTCTGCATCAAGCAACAAAACTTCACTGGTGGTCGCACTGGCGATATGAATAACCACATAGTGTAGCGAGGTGGTTTTATGCAGGCTGACATAAAAAATATCATCGGCTTCTTCATACACCAGCTCATCCAATGACGATGGCGAGCCGACTGTATGTCGCCACACCTGATACGGCAATAACGTTGTTTCGTGCTTGCGCACGTAATAGAAAGTCTGAGAATCATTCGCCCAGACCAGATCCGCTTCGACGTTTTCCAGCACTTCCGGATACCAGTTGCCGCTTTGCAAGTTGCGAAAACGCACGCCATATTGCCGGCGAGAGAGATAATCTTCCGCCAGCGCCATGATGGTGTTATCCGGAGATATCGCCAGTCCACCCAGCGTATAAAACTCGCTGTGTGCCGCGCGCTGGTTCCCATCCAATAGAGTATCCCAATCATCCCACTCTTCACTGAGGGCAGACTGACGCTGATAAATAGCATATTCGCACCCCGGTTCATAAATATGCCGGTAGCGATAACCATTCTTCACATAGGGGGCTGATGCATCCTGAGGCGGGATACGGTCGATAATCTCTTTCAGGACACGATCCTGCAAAGCCTGCTGCGAGGCCATAACCTGGCGGCCATACGCGTTTTCTTGTTGCAGATAATCCAGCACTTCTGGCTGCGAGCGGGTGTCATCTCGCAGCCAGTAATAATTATCAACACGAGTATCGCCATGCTGCGTCATGGCGTGAGGAATACGAGAAGCTTTTGGTAGCATGTCATTGTTCTTTTGCTTAAACATCCTATAAGGGTGGCAAAAGACAGCAATGATGCAAGCGAAACATGCGCCTTAGCGGTAAGTAATTAACCCGGTAAAGCCTGTTTTTGTTCTTTGAGATCCTGTTCAATGCCTTCACGAACATCCAGCGGGATCTTCAACGCATCGCCCAGCGCATTGAGATAGCTACGCTCCATAAAGTGGTCGATATCAATCGCCGCACAGCTCAGGAAGTAAATTTCCAGCGCTTCTTCTTCGTTGCGGATCCCTTGCGCCAGACGCTGAGGATCTAACGGTTGTTCAATAGCACGTTCAATCAGAACGCGGCCCTGCTCTTCCACGCCCGCTTCACGGAGCTGCTGTTCAATGGCCGCTCGTTCTTTGGCATCAATATGCCCATCGCTTTTCGCCGCAAAAACCAGCGCCAGGATCAGACGCTCAGTGCGCTCATCCAGCGGTGAACTTTGTGCGCCAAACTGCGGCTCATCCTGATGCGCAGCGCGAACCTTATCCTTGTATTTGTTCCATAACACGGTACCGGCAACCGCACCGCCGCCCACCAGAAGCGCGCTGGTGCCGTATTTGCTCAGCAATTTTCGTGAAGATTTGTTGGCAACCAGTAATCCTGCCAGACCGCCTAACGCGCCTGGAACCAGAAGTTTACTCAGCCCTTGCTCGCCAGAAGATGACGCGGAGGATCCTTTTTGCCCAAGAAGAGATTGTAGTTGATTCAGCCAATTAGCCATTTTGCCCCTCAAGTACAGACGAATAATCATCAAAGCGTACCCGAGGGGATGTCAGGAAGTGTTCAGGTCATCAAAAGATGTGCAAATACCTGCGTTACTGCGGCTGATACTCCGCCGTTCCGGCTTTGCAGTCGACTTTCACCAGGTAGTGAATATCTGCGCTTTTACCACGAACCGTCAGGGGAACTGACCATTTCCCGTCTTTGCCCGTAATATCGGGCGTGTTGACCCAGGCGACAGGGTCGGCTTGCCCGACGAGTTTTTGATCGTCAGCCCAGCGCGCGATGCGATTTTGCTGATAGTCACGTTTCACGCTTGCCGCAATACCGTCAGCATCCAGTCCTTCGCACTTGGGGAACTGAACATTCTTGCTTTCCATATTTGCCGCAAAAACCGATACGCTGGCAGACAATAACAGCAGGCTCAATAACGCTCTTTTTTTATACATTCTTTTCTCCTTAATCTCCCCTTCGTCCTTCAGGTTGCCTGCGGCAACGTGAAATAACGTCAGGGATTGCACAATGATTCAGGGAAAAGCATGGTACAAAACGTCAGGAGCGCAAGTCGTTTCAGGCAGCCTGAGTATCATCCTCAGTGTGTGCATCGTTTTCGACAGCCTGTGGCGAAGGCAGCTTGCCGTTTTTCAGAATGGCGCTCAGCACATCTTTTTGCTCAGCCAGCCACAGGGAGAGAGCTTCACGCTGCTCGTCTTCGAGCGCTACCGGCGATTGCTCCAGCCATGTGTCGAGCAGATCTGCTGTATCCAGCATTTTGTCATACGCATCGGCTTCCTTTTTGCTGGTAAACGACATTTTTTCCTCACCTTCCCGAATGACTACGTATTTAACTTCAACCGCCATTTTTGCAGCCTCTTAAATTACCTGTATTTATGTACAGTATATTCTTTTTAAGCCCTGAAATCAACCTGGTAATAAAGACAGACGCAAACGTTTTCGTATATACTGCGCCCAGATAAAACAGGGGATTAATTTATGACGTTATTAGGCACAGCGCTGCGTCCCGCAGCAACGCGAGTGATGTTATTAGGTTCAGGTGAACTGGGTAAAGAAGTGGCGATTGAATGCCAACGCCTGGGTGTGGAAGTCATTGCCGTGGATCGTTACCCCGACGCGCCAGCCATGCACGTTGCCCATCGCTCCTACGTAATTAACATGCTGGATGGCGAGGCATTACGCCAGCTTGTCGAGCGTGAAAAACCACATTACATCGTGCCGGAAATAGAGGCGATTGCCACGGATATGCTGGTCAAACTGGAACAGGAAGGTCAACACGTTGTGCCTTGCGCACGAGCGACCCAACTGACCATGAACCGGGAAGGAATCCGTCGTCTCGCCGCCGAAGAATTGTCTTTACCCACATCATCTTTCCGTTTTGCAGACACCGAAACACGCTTCCGCGAGGCCGTTGCCGAAATCGGCTATCCCTGCATTGTGAAGCCGGTCATGAGTTCTTCCGGCAAGGGGCAGAGCTTTATCCGTTCAGCCGATCAGCTCACCGAGGCGTGGAACTATGCTCAGCAGGGAGGCCGTGCAGGTGCCGGGCGCGTTATCGTCGAAGGCGTAGTAAAGTTTGATTTTGAAATCACCCTGCTAACCGTCAGCGCCGTTGATGGTGTGCATTTCTGCGCGCCGGTAGGTCATCGCCAGGAAGATGGCGATTATCGCGAGTCCTGGCAGCCGCAGCAGATGAGTGACCTGGCGCTGGCGCGCGCGCAGGAAATAGCCCGCAAGGTGGTACTGGCGCTGGGCGGTCACGGACTGTTTGGCGTGGAGCTGTTTGTCTGCGGTGATGAGGTGATTTTCAGCGAAGTCTCCCCTCGCCCTCACGACACGGGTATGGTGACCTTAATTTCGCAGGATCTGTCTGAGTTTGCCCTGCACGTACGTGCATTTCTCGGTCTGCCCGTTGGCGAAATCCGCCAGTATGGACCTTCTGCTTCCGCCGTTATTCTGCCGCAACTTACCAGCCAGAATATCACATTTGATAACGTACAAGCCGCTGTAGGTGCGGGTATGCAAGTGCGTTTCTTTGGCAAGCCGGAAATCGACGGGAGCCGTCGTCTGGGCGTTGTGCTGGCCACAGCACAGAGCATTGAAGATGCGGTGATACGCGCGAAAGACGCAGCCGCACAGGTGAAAGTCGCAGGATAAAAACCAGACCCGTAGGCCGGATAAGGCATTTTTGCCGCATCCGGCAAAGCCCGATGTCGGCGCTGGCGCGTCTTATCGGGCCTACGGTTTATACATAACGGCTTACTGCTTCGCGCCTTCTACTGCTTCACGAGCCAGCTTGGTAATACGATCGTAATCACCCGCTTCCAGCGCATCCGCCGGAACCAGCCAGGAACCACCGATGCACAGCACGCTTTTCAGTGCCAGGTAGTCACGGTAGTTCGCCGGAGAGATACCGCCGGTTGGGCAGAAACGCACCTGAGAGAACGGACCCGCAATTGCCTGCAGCGCTTTGGTACCGCCATTTGCTTCAGCAGGGAAGAATTTGAACTCTTTCAAACCGTAGTCCATACCCAGCATCAGTTCAGACACGGTGCTGATACCAGGGATCAGCGGAATAGTACCTTCCGTCGCGGCTTTCAGCAGCGGCTCGGTCAGACCCGGACTGATAGCAAACTGTGCACCGGCTTCGGTAACTTCAGCCAGCTGTTGTGGATTCAGTACAGTACCTGCACCAACGATAGCGTCCGGAACTTCTTTTGCGATCGCGCGAATGGCATCCATCGCACATGCTGTACGTAAGGTCACTTCCAGAACGCGCACGCCGCCTGCAACCAGCGCTTTTGCCATCGGCACTGCGTGTTCCAGTTTATTAACCACGATAACCGGTACAACCGGGCCAGTGGTCAGGATTGCTTCTGCACTTGTCTTCCAGTTTTTCATCAGAGTTTTCTCTCGCCTGATTACAAAATAAGTCTTAAAAAGTGATACAGGTTGCGCCCTGTTCCGCACCGGACAGCTTTTCACGCAACGCGCTGAACATTTCACGGCCTGTGCCCACGCGCGATGCGCTGAGGTCAGGAATGTGAGGCTGACGAGAAGCAAGTTCCTCTTCATCAACCAGCAGCGTCAATTCACCTGTCTGTCCATTCACACGAATGATGTCGCCATCGCGTACTTTTGCCAGCAGCCCGCCATCGTAGGCTTCTGGGGTTACATGGATTGCTGAAGGCACTTTACCTGAAGCACCTGAAAGTCGTCCATCGGTAACTAACGCAATTTTGAAACAACGGTCCAATAATACACCAAGTGGCGGCATGAGTTTATGTAATTCTGGCATTCCGTTTGCTTTTGGTCCCTGATGGCGCACAACGACTACGCAATCACGGTCGAGCAGTCCCGCATCGAAGGCCGGCAATACATCATGCTGACTTTCAAAAACAACCGCGGGCGCTTCAATTACCTGATTTTCTACCGGAACCGCCGATGTTTTCATCACAGCACGTCCGAGGTTACCGCTCAGCACTTTGGTACCGCCGTGGTGGGAGAATGGCTGATCGATGGTAGCAATCACATTGCTGTCCAGCGACTTCGCTGCCCCTTCGCGCCAGTCCAGTTCACCATCGTTGAGCCAGGGTTCCATGGTGTAACGCGACAAACCAAACCCAGCAACGGTGTTCACATCTTCATGCAGCAGACCCGCATTCAGCAGTTCGCGCATTAACACCGGCACGCCACCCGCTGCCTGGAAGTGGTTAATATCTGCCGGACCATTCGGATACAGACGCGCCATCAACGGCACGATATCGGACAGATCGGAGAAGTCGTCCCAGTTAATCAGAATCCCGGCTGCGCGCGCCATCGCAACCAGGTGCATTGTATGGTTGGTTGACCCCCCGGTCGCCAGCAGCGCGACAATACCGTTCACCACTACTTTTTCATCGATCATTTTACCGATCGGCATCCATTCATTGCCGTTACCGGTCAGACGCGTTACCTGACGAGCAGCCGCGGCGGTCAACGCCTCGCGCAGCGGGGCATCCGGGTGTACGAATGAGGAGCCAGGCAGTTGCATCCCCATAAACTCTACCACCATCTGGTTGGTGTTTGCCGTACCATAGAACGTACAGGTCCCCGGTGCGTGATAAGACGCCGCTTCGGATTCAAGCAGCGCCATGCGATCGACTTTGCCTTCAGCATACAGCTGACGGATACGCACTTTTTCTTTGTTCGCCAGACCACTCGCCATCGGGCCGGAGGGAATAAAGATCGAAGGCAGATGACCAAATGACAGTGCCGCCATCACCAGACCCGGGACAATTTTGTCGCACACGCCAAGGAATAACGCGCCGTCGAACATATTGTGTGAGAGGCCGACAGCAGCCGACATCGCAATCACTTCGCGACTCAGTAACGAAAGCTCCATCCCATCCTGTCCCTGGGTCACACCGTCGCACATCGCAGGAACACCGCCAGCGACCTGGCCTACCGCATTGGCTTCATGCAGCGCTTTACGAATGATGTCCGGATAATGTTCGTACGGCTGATGCGCGGAAAGCATGTCGTTATAGGAGGTAATGATCGCGATATTGTTACGCAGCATGCTTTTCAGCGAGGCCTTGTCATCTGGCTGGCAGGCAGCAAAACCATGCGCCAGGTTACCGCACGCCAGTTGTGAACGATGAACGGTAGTCGATTTCGCTTGTTCAATACGGGCAAGGTAGGCGGAACGCGTGTCGCGAGAACGTTCGACAATACGTTTTGTTACGCGTAACAAATTCGGATTCATAGAGGCTCCTAAAATTTATCTGTCAGAGCGTTGGATCAACAATGTGTTTCAGTTGGGTTAAAAGCAGCTGAATCGCTTGTTATCCGTAGCTCAGGGGCAAAATCGTTTCAGGCAGTGTAATAAAAAAAGCCCCGCGGGTGAATCCACGCGGAGCTTAAAAGTGCAAAAATTATTCTACAATCTGTGTTAGATCATGTTACCGGTAAAATAACACCTATGGGCTAGATGATATTTTACTCGAATTCGTTCCAGGAACGACCATCACGGGTAATCATGGCCACAGAGGCAACCGGTCCCCAGGTCCCGGCCTGATACGGTTTAGGTGCGTCGTTGTCCATTGCCCAGGCTTCAGTAATAGAATCGACCCACTTCCATGCTTCTTCAACTTCATCTCGACGCACAAACAGCGCCTGAATGCCGCGCATCGTTTCAAGCAGCAGGCGCTCATAAGCGTCGGCCAGATGCGTTTGGTTGAAGGTTTCGGAGTAGCTCAGATCAAGTTTGGTAATTTGCAGGTTATGCTTGTGATCCAGCCCCGGCACTTTGTTTAGTACCTGGATATCGACACCTTCATCAGGCTGCAAACGGATAGTCAGCTTGTTCTGCGGCAGGTCCTGCCAGGATTCTCTGAACAGGTTCAGCTCAGGCGTTTTGAAGTAAACCACCACTTCAGAGCATTTGGTCGGTAAACGCTTACCGGTACGCAGGTAGAACGGTACGCCCGCCCAGCGCCAGTTATCGATATCCACGCGGATCGCCACAAACGTTTCCGTGTTGCTGCTCTTGTTCGCGCCTTCTTCTTCCAGGTATCCCGGAACTTTTTTGCCCTGGGCAAAACCGGCGGTGTACTGACCACGAACTGTCTTTTCACGTACGTTCGAACGATCGATACGACGCAGTGATTTCAGTACTTTCACTTTTTCATCACGGATGCTGTCGGCGCTCAGATCGGACGGCGGAGACATCGCGATCATGCACAGGATCTGCAGCAGGTGGTTCTGGATCATGTCGCGCATTTGACCGGCCTGGTCAAAGTAGCCCCAGCGCCCTTCAATGCCTACTTCTTCCGCCACGGTAATTTCTACGTGGTCGATAGTGCGGTTATCCCAGTTATTCACAAACAGGGAGTTGGCAAAACGCAGTGCCAACAGGTTCAGTACCGTCTCTTTGCCGAGATAGTGGTCGATGCGGTAAACCTGGCACTCTTCGAAATACTCGCCAACCTGATCGTTGATTTCACGGGATGTTGCCAGTGATGTACCCAGCGGTTTTTCCATCACCACGCGGGCAGGCTTAGCATTCAGCTTTGCTTCACCCAGACCTTTGCAGATCGCGCCAAAGGTGCTAGGCGGCATTGCAAAATAGTTGATGGTGGTACGCGATTTTTGATCCAGCATTTTGCCCAGACGCTTAAACGCGGCGGTGTCGTTGACGTCCAGGTTACAAAACTCAAGACGACCGCTGAGGGTTTCCCACAAACTTTCATCAATTTTTTCTTTCATGAAGGTTTCGAGCGCTTCGCGCACAACCTTGGTATAGGCTGCTTTGTCCCAGTCGGCACGCCCAACCCCAATGATGCGGGTATCCGGGTTAATCTGGCCGGCCTTTTCCAGTTGATACAGGGAAGGCAGCAATTTCCGTCGCGCCAGGTCGCCCTTCGCGCCGAAAATGACCAGATCACATGCCTGGGCTGTTTGCGTTACCGCCATGTCATTCTCCTCAATTAAGTGCCTGGTGCTTTTGCCAGACACTGGTTGTAATTTTATTACAGTGCACTGTACTGCTTTTACGTGAATCCGGAAACCGTAAACGCTTATCCAGCCGTGCTGTTACCGCGAACAGCCGCTTTATTGGCGTATAACCCATCAAAATGGATAAAAAAGTCGTCTTTTTCGTACCCACGAAGAAGTATGAAAATCCGACTCCGATCATGTAATGAAAAAAAACAACAACTATTTTGTCCATTTTGCCCCGTTGATGCACTAGCAGGGGTACTATCTACCAGAGTTACCACTCGATTTCCCCTTATCGTTGAAATCGTTTTTGCCCATGACCCATGAGTCTACCTACATCATGAATATGCTGGAAAAAATCCAGTTAAAACTGGAACATTTGAGCAAGTCAGAGCGTAAAGTCGCCGACATTATTCTTGCCTCTCCCGAGCGGGCAATTCACTCAAGCATCGCTGCGCTTGCTGTAGAAGCCAACGTCAGCGAACCGACGGTGAACCGTTTCTGTCGTAGCATGGATACGCGTGGCTTCCCTGATTTTAAACTGCATCTGGCACAAAGTCTGGCAAATGGTACCCCTTATGTTAATCGCAATGTGGATGAGGATGACAGCGTAGAATCTTATACGGGGAAAATCTTCGAATCGGCGATGGCAAGCCTTGACCACGTTCGTCAGTCGCTGGATAACACAGCGGTAAACCGGGCGGTAGATTTGTTAACCCAGGCGAAGAAAATCGCCTTCTTTGGTTTAGGTTCTTCCGCCGCGGTCGCGCACGACGCGATGAACAAATTTTTCCGCTTTAACGTACCGGTAATCTATTCCGACGACATTGTCCTGCAACGGATGAGTTGTATGAATTGTAGCGACGACGACGTCATTGTGCTTATTTCTCATACCGGAAGAACCAAAAGTCTGGTTGAACTGGCGCAGTTAGCAAGGGAAAACGACGCTATGGTTATCGCCCTCACCTCTCCCGGCACGCCACTGGCGCGTGAAGCCACGCTGGCTATTACCCTCGATGTACCGGAAGATACTGACATTTATATGCCCATGGTCTCTCGACTTGCTCAACTGACCGTGATAGATGTGCTGGCTACAGGATTTACTTTGCGCCGAGGGGCAAAATTTAGAGATAACTTGAAGCGTGTCAAGGAAGCGCTCAAGGAATCGCGTTTTGATAAAGAATTACTCATCAAGAGTGATGACCGCTAAAAGCAATAACAATGTTCTACCCTTTTATCATCCGGGTCGTTCATTTTACCGTTAATGTTTGAGAACGGCCGGATTAATGTTCACGCAACACCTAGTTGTTTCAGTCAACGGAGTATTACATGTCCAGAAGGCTTCGCAGAACCAAAATCGTTACCACGTTAGGCCCGGCAACTGACCGCGATAACAACCTTGAGAAGATTATCGCCGCGGGTGCGAACGTCGTACGTATGAACTTTTCCCACGGCTCTCCAGAAGATCACAAACTGCGGGCGGATAAGGTCCGTGAAATTGCCGCAAAACTGGGACGTCATGTAGCTATTTTGGGTGACCTGCAGGGACCTAAAATCCGCGTATCTACCTTTAAAGAAGGTAAAGTTTTTCTTAATGTTGGCGACAAATTCCTGTTAGACGCCAACCTCGGTAAAGGCGAAGGCGACAAAGAAAAAGTCGGCATTGATTATAAGGGACTGCCTGCAGACGTCGTGCCTGGCGATATCCTGCTGCTCGACGACGGTCGCGTACAGCTTAAAGTGCTGGAAGTTCAGGGCATGAAAGTCTTCACCGAAGTCACTGTCGGTGGCCCGCTGTCCAATAACAAGGGCATCAACAAACTGGGCGGCGGTCTCTCTGCTGAAGCCCTCACCGAAAAAGACAAAGCCGACATCATTACCGCAGCGCAAATCAGCGTTGACTATTTGGCTGTCTCCTTCCCGCGCTGCGGCGAAGATCTAAACTATGCCCGCCGTCTGGCGCGCGATGCCGGTTGCGATGCGAAAATTGTCGCCAAGGTAGAACGTGCGGAAGCCGTCTGCGACCAGAATGCGATGGATGACATCATCCTGGCTTCTGACGTAGTGATGGTAGCCCGTGGCGACCTGGGTGTTGAAATCGGTGACCCTGAGCTGGTAGGTATTCAGAAAGCGTTGATTCGCCGTGCGCGTCAGCTGAACCGTGCGGTCATCACCGCCACACAGATGATGGAGTCGATGATCACCAACCCAATGCCGACTCGTGCGGAAGTGATGGACGTGGCTAACGCCGTCCTCGACGGTACCGATGCCGTGATGCTCTCTGCCGAAACAGCAGCGGGTCAGTACCCGGCGGAAACCGTCACGGCAATGGCGCGCGTTTGCCTGGGTGCAGAGAAGATCCCAAGCATCAACGTCTCTAAACACCGCCTTGACGTGCAGTTTGATAACGTTGAAGAAGCGATTGCGATGTCAGCGATGTACGCTGCTAACCACCTGAAAGGGGTCACCGCTATTATCGCTATGACGGAGTCTGGTCGTACTGCGCTGATGACTTCTCGTATCAGTTCCGGTCTGCCAATTTTCGCGATGTCTCGTCATGAACGTACGCTGAATCTGACCTCTCTGTATCGCGGTGTCACCCCGGTTCACTTTGACAGCGAAACAGATGGCGTCGTTGCCGCCAATGAAGCAGTGAACCTGCTGCGCGATAAAGGCTATCTGGTTTCCGGCGATCTGGTGATTGTGACACAGGGCGATGTGATGAGCACTATTGGCTCAACTAACACCACGCGTATTCTGACCGTCGAGTAACGCCAGCGTTTGATGTAAAAAAGCCTCTCGTTTGAGAGGCTTTTTTTTTATTTCTTCGGATAGAGATCTTTGCGCTTATAGGGCTCAATCTCGCCGGGTTTACGCGTCTTAAGCAGTTTCAGTATCCAGGTGTATTGTTCGACATGAGGCGTGACAAAAATTTCCACCTCTTCGTTCATTCGTCTGGCAATGGTGTGGTCATCCGCTGTCAGGATGTCATCCATCGGAGGACGGACCTTAATCGTCAGGCAGTGTGTTTTACCGTCATACACCGGAAACAGCGGCACTACACGCGCGTGGCAAACCTTCATCAAGCGACCAATTGCCGGTAACGTTGCTTTATAGGTAGCAAAAAAATCGACAAACTCGCTGTGCTCAGGCCCATGGTCCTGATCCGGCAGGTAGTATCCCCAATATCCCTGACGTACAGACTGAATAAACGGTTTGATGCCATCATTACGTGCATGTAATCGGCCTCCGAAACGACGGCGCACCGTGTTCCAGACGTAATCAAATACCGGGTTCCCCTGATTGTGGAACATTGCTGCCATTTTCTGTCCCTGGGAAGCCATCAGCATCGCCGGGATATCTACGCCCCAGCCATGAGGAACGAGAAAAATCACTTTTTCATCGTTGCGGCGCATCTCTTCGATGATTTCAAGGCCCTGCCAGTCAACCCGATTCTGAATTTTCTCCGGACCGCGCAGGGCCAGTTCCGCCATCATGACCATCGCTTGAGGGGCTGTCGCGAACATCTCATCGACAATGGCTTCGCGCTCAGCTTCGCTGCGTTCAGGAAAACAAAGGGATAAATTGATCAGTGCTCTGCGACGTGAGCTTTTTCCCAAACGTCCAACCATCCGTCCGAGCTTTGCCAGAATAGGATCGCGAAGTGACGCCGGCGTTAACGCAATCCCAGCTATCGCCGCTACACCCAGCCAGGCGCCCCAGTAGCGCGGATAGCGAAATGATTTATCAAACTCAGGGATATACTCAATATTCTTTTTTTTCGTTTCCATGCTCTTCCAGTGTCTGGTGCGGCGAAAAGTAGATCTGCTGATAGTGTAGCGGCGCACGATGCGCCGTACAAAATAAAAAAAGCCGGCACGCATCGCGTACCGGCTTTATCAGTGTGCTAATTAATCAAAACGTAGCTGAGGCATAACTTCTTTCACCTGCGCCAGATAATCGGTGCGATCCGAGCCGGTCAGACCTTCTGTACGCGGCAGTTTCGCCGTCAGAGGGTTCACGGCCTGCTGGTTGATCCACACTTCGTAGTGCAGGTGCGGACCGGTTGAACGCCCGGTGTTACCTGACAGCGCGATACGATCGCCACGTTTCACTTTTTGACCTGGTTTCACCAATAGCTTACGCAGGTGCATATAACGGGTGGTGTAGGTGCGACCATGACGTACCGCAACATAGTATCCGGCAGCGCCGCTACGCTTCGCTACGACCACTTCACCATCGCCTACCGACAGTACTGGCGTCCCCTGCGGCATCGCAAAGTCGACACCTTTGTGCGGCGCTACGCGTCCAGTCACCGGATTCAGGCGACGCGGGTTAAAGTTCGAGGAGATACGGAACTGTTTCGCCGTCGGGAAACGCATGAAGCCTTTCGCCAGCCCGGTACCGTTACGGTCATAGAACTTACCGTCTTCAGCACGGATGGCGTAATAGTCTTTGCCTTCAGAACGTAAACGCACGCCCAGCAGCTGGCTTTGCTCGCGCTTACCGTCCAGCATTTCGCGAGACATCAGCACTGAGAACTCATCGCCTTTTTTCAGTTTGCGGAAATCCATCTGCCACTGCATGGCCTTAATCACCGCGCTGATTTCAGAGCTGGTCAGTCCGGCCTCTTTGGCGCTGGCGACAAAGCTTCCGCCCACCGTGCCTTTGATACGGCTGTTAACCCAATCGCCCTGCTGCATTTCGCTGCTCATTTTGAAACCTGTCGCAGTGCGATCGTAAGTGCGGGTTTCACGGCGGGACACTTCCCAGGTCAGGCGCTGCAGGTCACCTTCCGCGCTTAACGTCCAGGATAACTGTTGACCAATTTTCAGATTGCGCAGTTCTTTATCGGAAGCAGCGAGCTGACTGATGTCGCCCATATCGATGCCGTACTGATTAAGAATACTGCTCAGCGTATCGCCTGTGGAGACGACATACTCATGCACGCCGGCTTCACCAGACGTTTTGTCATCCAGTTCATCCTGCGGAATGGCTTCGTCTTCCTGCGCGGCCTGATCGATAGGTTCACTGGCCTCAGGCAACAGCGAACGAATCTCGCTTTTTTCCAGCTCGATAGTTTTAACGATGGGTGCAGAATCGGGATGGTAAACATAAGGCCGCCAGACGGCGACGGCCAATGTCAGTACGGTAAGCGACCCCAGCATAACGCGATGGGGTCGCGGCAGATTATTAAATGCCAGAGCGACAGAGCGGGCTATCTGTTGCACGTATTCACTTCCTCATTAATCTCCTTTCAGGCAGCTCGCATACTGGTTGGCTAATTGGTTCAAAAACGCTGAATAGCTTGTTTTACCCAGTTTGATATTCGTTCCGAGCGGATCCAGCGTTCCCATTCGAACGGATGTCCCTCTCGCGACGGCTTCAACGACCGCTGGCCTGAACTGTGGCTCAGCAAAAACGCAGGTTGCTTTTTGCTCAACCAACTGTGTTCTTATTTCATGTAAACGCTGCGCACCAGGTTGAATCTCAGGGTTCACGGTAAAGTGACCAAGCGGTGTTAGTCCGTAGTGTTTTTCGTAGTAGCCATAGGCGTCATGAAAAACGAAATAACCTTTTCCCTTGAGCGGTGCGAGCTCGTTACCTACCTGCTTATCGGTTGCGGCTAATTGTGCCTCAAAATCCTTCAGGTTGGCGTCAAGTTTGGCTCGACTTTGCGGCATAAGTTCCACTAATTTTTCATGGATTGCAACCGCTGAGGCCCGCGCTATCTCTGGGGAAAGCCAAAGATGCATGTTGTAATCGCCATGATGGTGATGCTCGTCACTTTTTTCACTGCCAGCATCATCGTGTCCATGATCGTCATCGTCGTCATCGGCACCTTTCATGAGTAACGGTTTCACGTCATTGAGCTGCGCAATCGTTACCTGTTTCGCGTTAGGAATATTCTTGACTGACTTCTCCATAAACGCTTCCATCTCAGGTCCAATCCAAACAACTAAGTCCGCGCCCTGTAAGCGTTTTACGTCTGATGGACGCAGTGAATAGTCATGTTCGGAAGCCCCATCAGGCAACAGAACCTCAGTGTCTGTTACCCCGTCTGCAATAGCTGAAGCAATAAACCCCAGCGGCTTGAGCGAGGCCACCACAGCGGCATTTGCTGCCTGTGTTGCACTACCCCAAAGAGCAGCGGATAATGCTGCGAAAAGAAGCGTATTTTTATGTAACATAATGCGACCAATCATCGTAATGAATGTAAGAAATGTGATATTATAACATTCTATAACTTCTGCAAGACTAAAATTGATATGACGACTTTGGTTTCACTGGAAAATGTCTCGGTCTCTTATGGTCAACGCCGCGTCCTGTCTGACGTATCGCTTGAACTTCGACCCGGTAAAATTTTAACGCTTCTCGGCCCAAATGGCGCCGGGAAGTCTACGCTGGTGCGCGTTGTATTAGGGCTGGTAGCGGCTGATGAGGGAGTTATCAAGAGTAGTGGGAAATTGCGCATTGGCTATGTACCGCAAAAACTGTACCTCGATACTACGCTGCCACTGACGGTAAGTCGGTTTATGCGCTTACGTCCCGGTACCAAAAAAGAGGATATCCTTCCGGCACTGAAGCGCGTTCAGGCTGGGCATCTGATGGATGCGCCGATGCAAAAGCTCTCTGGCGGGGAAACACAACGCGTCCTGTTGGCCCGTGCTTTATTGAATAAACCTCAGCTACTGGTGCTCGATGAACCAACCCAGGGCGTGGATGTCAATGGGCAGGTCGCACTGTACGACCTTATCGACCAGTTGCGACGTGAACTGGATTGCGCCGTGCTGATGGTTTCCCATGACCTGCATCTGGTGATGGCCAAAACCGATGAGGTACTGTGCCTGAACCATCATATTTGCTGTTCCGGTGCGCCGGAAGTGGTTTCTATGCACCCGGAATTCATCTCCATGTTCGGGCAACGCGGCGCCGAACAACTCGGAATTTACCGTCATAATCACAATCACCGCCACGATTTACAGGGTCGTATCGTCTTACGCCGGGGAAATGGTCACTCATGATTGAATTGTTATTACCCGGTTGGTTAGCCGGGATCATGCTGGCCTGTGCCGCTGGCCCACTCGGCTCGTTTGTAGTCTGGCGTCGAATGTCTTATTTCGGTGATACGCTGGCCCACGCTTCGCTGCTGGGGGTCGCCTTTGGCCTGCTGCTGGATGTAAACCCTTTCTATGCGGTTATCGCCGTCACTCTGTTGCTGGCTGGCGGTCTGGTATGGCTGGAGAAGCGCCCTCACCTTGCGATCGATACCTTGCTGGGTATTATGGCGCACAGCGCGTTGTCATTGGGGCTGGTTGTTGTCAGCCTGATGTCCAACATCCGTGTGGATCTGATGGCTTACCTGTTTGGTGATTTGCTCGCCGTGACGCCAGAAGATCTTATCTCCATCGCCATCGGCGTGGTTATTGTTCTGGCGATTCTGTTCTGGCAGTGGCGTAACCTGCTGTCGATGACCATCAGTCCTGATCTGGCATTTGTCGATGGTGTGAAGCTGCAACGCGTGAAGCTGCTGTTGATGCTGGTTACGGCGTTAACGATTGGTGTGGCGATGAAGTTTGTCGGGGCGCTGATTATCACCTCACTGCTTATCATCCCTGCGGCGACCGCCCGTCGCTTTGCCCGTACGCCGGAGCAGATGGCAGGGGTTGCCGTTGGAGTGGGAATGATAGCGGTTACAGGCGGGCTGACCTTCTCGGCCTTCTATGACACCCCGGCAGGTCCTTCCGTGGTGCTGTGCGCCGCGCTGCTGTTTATTTTCAGCATGATGAAAAAGCAGGCGAACTAAGCATGCGTTGCCCGGTGGCGCTGCGCTTACCGGGCCTACAAAATCGCCCAGGCCTGATGAGCGTCACGACATCAGGCACTAAGGCATCTGTGGCGGTGTAATGCCAAAATGGTTCCAGGCGCGCACGGTTGCCATACGTCCACGCGGCGTACGCTGCAGAAAACCTTGCTGAATCAGATACGGCTCCAGCACGTCCTCAATGGTTTCACGCTCTTCCCCAATCGCCGCTGCCAGGTTATCCAGTCCTACCGGTCCGCCAAAGAATTTATCGATAACCGCCAGCAGCAGCTTACGGTCCATATAATCGAATCCTTCCGCATCCACATTGAGCATATCCAGCGCCTGGGCGGCAATATCAGCCGAAATCGTGCCGTCATGCTTCACTTCAGCGAAATCGCGTACCCGGCGTAATAAACGGTTGGCGATACGCGGCGTACCGCGGGCGCGGCGTGCCACTTCCAGCGCGCCTTCATCGCTCATTTCCAGGCCCATAAAGCGTGCGCTACGCCCAACAATGTGCTGCAGGTCTGCCACCTGATAGAACTCCAGGCGCTGCACAATACCAAAACGGTCACGCAGCGGAGAGGTTAACGACCCGGCGCGCGTCGTCGCCCCGATTAGCGTGAACGGCGGCAGATCGATCTTAATCGAACGGGCAGCCGGCCCTTCACCAATCATGATATCCAGCTGATAATCTTCCATCGCCGGATACAGCACCTCTTCCACCACCGGTGACAGACGATGAATTTCATCGATAAACAGCACATCGTGGGGTTCAAGGTTGGTAAGCATTGCCGCCAGGTCACCCGCTTTTTCCAGTACCGGACCGGACGTGGTGCGCAGGTTAACACCCATTTCATTGGCGACAATATTGGCAAGCGTGGTTTTACCAAGACCTGGAGGACCGAAAATCAGCAGGTGATCGAGAGCGTCACCGCGCAGCTTCGCCGCCTGGATAAAAATCTCCATTTGCGAACGGACCTGAGGCTGGCCAATGTACTCTTCCAGCAATTTTGGGCGAATCGCACGATCCACCAGATCTTCAGGGGTAGTGCTGACAGCCGAAATCAGGCGATCTGCTTCAATCATCCGTTACCTCACAATGCCGCGCGAAGCGCTTCACGAATCAGGGTTTCACTGCTGGCATCAGGGCGGGCAATTTTGCTCACCATGCGGCTGGCTTCCTGTGGTTTATAGCCCAACGCCACTAGCGCAGCAACCGCTTCCTGCTCGGCGTCGTCCGTTGTCGGACTTGCCGGAGACGTCAGGACCAGATCCGCTGCTGGTGTAAAGAGATCACCATGCAAACCTTTAAAGCGGTCTTTCATTTCTACAATCAGGCGTTCTGCGGTTTTTTTACCAATACCCGGTAATTTCACCAGCGCGCCCAGCTCTTCGCGCTCCACGGCATTCACGAACTGCTGAGCAGACATACCGGAGAGGATCGCCAGCGCCAGCTTCGGTCCCACGCCATTGGTTTTGATTAATTCTTTAAACAGCGTGCGCTCTTGCTTGTTGTTAAAGCCATACAATAGCTGAGCATCTTCTCGCACCACAAAATGGGTGAAAATAATCGCTTCTTGCCCGGCTTCCGGCAACTCGTAGAAACAGGTCATCGGCATATGCACTTCATAGCCTACCCCGCCCGTTTCCAGAAGGACCAGCGGGGGTTGTTTTTCAATAATGATGCCTCTGAGTCTGCCTATCACGTGACGCTCCTGCGTTAAGGGCTAAAAGGTAATGCGCTATCATAAAAAAAGGCTGGATAGATATCCAGCCTCATTTGTCACTAACGTAATCGACCTCGCGCCAAATTCAGCCTCGACTCGCTCATTTGCATGGCGTTCTGACTGACATGGCAGTGGGTAATGGCTATCGCCAGTGCATCCGCGGCATCCGCTTGCGGATTCGCCGGGAGTTTTAGCAGCGTGCGTACCATATGCTGGACCTGGCTTTTTTCCGCGCTACCGATCCCCACCACGGTCTGTTTTACCTGGCGGGCCGCGTATTCAAAGACCGGTAGATCCTGATTGGTCGCCGCAACGATTGCCACGCCGCGAGCCTGTCCCAGCTTTAGCGCCGAGTCGGCGTTCTTCGCCATAAAAACCTGCTCAATGGCAAAATAGTCCGGCTGAAACTGGGTGATGATTTCCGTCACGCCCGCGTAAATCAACTTCAGACGTGACGGTAGATCGTCGACTTTGGTGCGAATGCAGCCGCTGCCGAGGTAGGTCAGCTGCCTGCCGACCTGACGAATAACACCATAACCGGTGATGCGCGACCCCGGGTCAATGCCGAGAATAATAGACATCACGCATCTCCTGTTATTTTATGGCTTAACCACATCATTCTAAGGTGGCAGCAACCTCATCGGAGATTTCACCGTTGTGGTAAACTTCCTGCACGTCGTCGCAGTCTTCTAGCATATCGATCAGACGCATCAGCTTCGGCGCTGTTTCTGCATCCATATCCGCTTTGGTGGATGGGATCATAGACACTTCAGCTGCGTCCGCTTTCAGACCAGCCGCTTCCAGCGCGTCACGTACTTTGCCCATCTCTTCCCACGCGGTGTAAACGTCAATTGCGCCGTCGTCGAAGGTCACAACGTCTTCAGCACCTGCTTCCAGCGCCGCTTCCATGATGGCGTCTTCGTCGCCCTGTTCAAAGGAGATTACGCCTTTTTTGCTGAACAGATAAGCCACGGAACCGTCGGTACCGAGGTTACCACCCGTTTTCGTGAACGCGTGACGCACTTCCGCAACGGTACGGTTACGGTTGTCAGACAGACATTCAATCATAACGGCTGTACCGCCAGGACCGTAACCTTCATAGATGATGGTTTCCATGTTGGAATCTTCATCACCACCCACACCGCGCGCGATTGCACGGTTCAGGGTGTCACGGGTCATGTTGTTAGCCAGCGCTTTATCAACCGCTGCACGCAGACGCGGGTTAGCATCCGGATCGCCGCCGCCCAGTTTAGCCGCCGTCACCAGCTCACGAATTATTTTGGTGAAAATTTTACCGCGTTTAGCATCCTGCGCTGCTTTACGGTGTCTGGTGTTGGCCCATTTACTATGACCTGCCATAAATAATATCTCCAAAAAGCGCGCCTTTTCAGGCGACGTTAATTACAAACTCTTCAATCGCCTGCCGGTTACTCCACGACTTGGTTAATTGGGCGGCTTCAACCGCATTAACCCAACGATAGGTCAGATGTTCGGTGAACACGATCTCTCGTTCTGAGGGAAGTGCCAGGCAAAACCAGGATTCAGTATTACGTTCAATTCCCGGTGCATAGCGATGACGTAAATGGCTAAAAATCTCAAACTCCACCGTGCGCTGACAGTCAATTAAGGTCAGTTGCTCAGATGCAACATCAATGGCGACCTCTTCCTTTACTTCGCGCATAGCGGCTTGCGACGCGGTTTCACCTTCTTCAAGGCTGCCGGTGACCGACTGCCAGAAATCAGGATCGTCGCGTCGCTGTAACATCAGCACTCTCCCGGTGTCCTTTGCATAAATCACGACTAACACCGAGACAGGCTGTTTATATGTCATATCAGTTATTCTCGGCCTTCTTAACAACCTGAATGCTCAGTTCCGCCAGCGCAGCTGCGTTGGCAAAGCTTGGCGCTTCAGTCATCAGACACGCTGCAGCCGTGGTTTTCGGGAAAGCAATAACGTCACGAATGTTGTCAGTACCGGTCAACAGCATAGTCAGACGGTCCAGACCAAACGCCAGGCCCGCATGCGGCGGTGTACCATATTTTAGCGCATCCAGCAGGAAGCCGAATTTCTCACGCTGTTCTTGCTCATTAATGCCCAGAATACCGAATACGGTTTGCTGCATGTCGCCGTTGTGAATACGCACGGAACCGCCGCCTACTTCGTAACCGTTGATGACCATATCGTACGCGTTGGCAACCGCGTCTTCCGGCGCTGCTTTCAGCTCAGCGGCCGTCATATCTTTCGGCGCGGTGAACGGGTGATGCATTGCGGTCAGTCCGCCTTCACCATCGTCTTCAAACATTGGGAAGTCGATAACCCACAGCGGCGCCCATTTGGCTTCGTCGGTGATGTTCAGGTCTTTACCCAGTTTCAGACGCAGCGCGCCCATCGCGTCGGCAACCACTTTCTTGTTGTCGGCACCGAAGAAAATCATGTCGCCGTCTTGCGCGCCGGTACGTGCCAGAATCGCTTCCACAATTTCTGCGTTCAGGAACTTAGCAACCGGGCTGGTAATACCTTCCAGACCTTTCGCACGTTCGGTGACTTTGATGTAAGCCAGACCTTTCGCGCCGTAAATCTTGATAAAGTTACCGTAATCGTCAATTTGCTTACGGCTCAGTGCAGCACCGCCCGGTACACGCAGAGCAGCTACGCGACCTTTCGCATCGTTTGCCGGACCAGAGAACACTGCAAACTCAACGTCTTTCACCAGATCGGCAACGTCCACCAGCTCCATCGGGTTACGCAGGTCTGGTTTATCGGAACCGTAACGACGCTCAGCTTCGGCAAAGGTCATGATCGGGAAATCACCCAGATCCACGCCTTTAACTTCCAGCCACAGGTTACGTACCAGCGCTTCCATCACTTCACGCACCTGCGGTGCGGTCATGAAGGAAGTCTCAACGTCGATCTGGGTAAATTCAGGCTGACGGTCAGCACGTAAGTCTTCATCACGGAAGCATTTTACGATCTGATAGTAGCGGTCAAAACCCGACATCATCAGCAGCTGTTTAAACAACTGAGGTGATTGCGGCAGCGCGTAGAATTTACCTTTATGTACGCGAGAAGGTACCAGGTAATCGCGCGCGCCTTCCGGCGTTGCTTTGGTCAGCATCGGTGTTTCGATGTCGAGGAAGCCGTGGTCGTCCATAAAACGACGCACCAGACTGGTGATTTTAGCACGCGTTTTCAGGCGCTGCGCCATTTCAGGGCGACGCAGATCTAAATAGCGATACTTCAGTCGCGCTTCTTCGGTGTTGACGTGGTTAGAGTCCAACGGCAGCGAGTCTGAACGGTTGATGATGGTCAGATCGGAGGCCAGTACTTCAATTTCGCCCGTCGCCATATCGGCGTTGACGTTTTTCGCGTCACGCGCACGCACAGTGCCCGTAACCTGGATGCAGAACTCATTACGCAGTTCGGAGGCCAGCTTTAACGCGTCCGCACGGTCCGGATCGAAAAATACCTGCACGATACCTTCGCGGTCGCGCATATCGATAAAGATCAGGCTACCAAGATCACGACGACGGTTGACCCAACCACACAGAGTCACCTGCTGCCCCTCGTGGGACAGACGTAGCTGTCCGCAATATTCTGTACGCATGAGATATCCCTTAACTTTGCCGCAGGCGGATTGTCACCTGTCTCGCAGATGACGAAGTCGCAGCTTTAGCTGAATGTCACAACTGAATGAAAAAAGGCGGCTATTATACTGGAAATTCTGCCGCACGATAAGAGCCTACTGGGATAGACTCTCAGTCCGGTACTGACTGTACGCCTGTTTCCTGGACGGGCATTGCGTAATCTCACAAAAAATAACAAAAATTGTCGCCCCTTTCACACTGATTCGCGATTAAGGTGTAACGGAATTCTTTTATTACTGGAGTGACCATGCTGGAATTGAACGCTAAAACAACCGCCCTTGTCGTGATTGATTTACAGGAAGGGATCCTGCCTTTCGCTGGCGGGCCTCATACGGCACATGATGTGGTTACCCGCGCCGCGCAGTTGGCGGAAAAATTCCGTGCCCACGGTTCCCCGGTGGTAATGGTGCGCGTCGGCTGGTCTGACGATTACGCCGAAGCGCTGAAACAACCCGTAGATGCTCAGACTCCGGCAAAAGCGTTGCCCGAAAACTGGTGGGATTACCCGGCGGCTCTGGGGAAATGCGCCAGCGATATCGAAGTGACTAAACGCCAGTGGGGAGCCTTCTATGGCACTGATCTGGAATTGCAGCTGCGTCGCCGGGGCATCGATACCATCGTCCTGTGCGGCATCTCTACGAACATTGGCGTGGAGTCAACGGCGCGAAATGCGTGGGAGCTGGGTTTCAGTCTGATCATTGCAGAGAATGCCTGTAGCGCCGCCAGTGCTGAACAACACCAGGGCAGCATGACTCACATTTTCCCGCGCATTGCGCGCGTTCGCAGCGTGGAGGAGATTCTGCAAGCGCTATGATCTATATCGGTTTACCCCAGTGGTCGCATCCAAAATGGGTGCGTCTGGGGATCACCAGCCTTGAAGAATATGCCCGCCACTTTAACTGCGTGACGCGGTAATTTTTAAAATCACTAAAGAACGCCCAAGAGCATGTGTTTTCTTTAGGTTAATCAGTGCATTATAAGACGCCTCCATATGAAATTCGGTTAAGTTCATATGAGTTAAAATGTCCCAACCATGCCCCAAAACTGGCATTTATGCCCCATACATGCCCCAAAAACCTTCCTTAAAAAGCTACGTGCCCAACCGTTGACGCTGTATAAATAAACAGTATAAATTGCGTGCAAAATCATTGTTGCTTTGGAGGCGGTATGTTCGTTGAGTTGGTGTACGACAAACGGAATGTTGAAGGATTAACAGGTGCCAGAGAAATAATTCTGAATGAGTTAACAAAGCGAGTGCACCGGATCTTTCCGGATGCAGAAGTGAAGGTTAAGCCGATGCAGGCGAACGGCTTAAACAGCGATGCCAGCAAAAGCGATCGGGAGAAGCTGAACCGCATGCTGGAGGAAATGTTTGAAGAATCCGATATGTGGTTAGTTTCGGAGTAGTGCCAGCTTTTACCAAGTCCTTTTCATACCTTTCTGGATACGGGAAACCAAATTCCCGTATTGGATGAACCATTGCCGCCCTTTTTTAAAGCTGCTCTACCAGCGGATAAAAATTATGATCCTCGCGCTGCATTCGTTCATGCACCTTGCGCAACACTACATTCGCGTCGCGGCGAAATGCCTCGTCACAATTGATAAGCTTATTTGCCGTATTCCAGCGACGGGAAAACTTTTCATACTCGGCAACAATATCAGCCATCTCGCGCTGAAAATTTACGCTCATTGTTTTTAGCTTTTGATCGTTCACCTTTTCCAGATAAGGATATAAAAACTGATCTTCGGCAGAAAGGTGTACTTTAATCACAGAACTCATACTGATAATGGTTTGAGCGATTTCTTGCGCATGAGCCGTCACACCCGCCCGGCTAAGCTCCCTGAGGCGGCTAATTTTATGGATAATCTCGGCATGCTGGATCTTCATTTTATCAATATTCACTGGGGAATCCCTTAATGAGCTTTGCAATTTATAACATATATATTAAATGCATCTTTAAAAATAAGCAATCTGAGTTGTTTTTATTAAATTTTATAAATTTACGTTATGTAAATACATAATAAACAAAATTTGAATGCAAATATAAAGAGATCTATTGCCAATCTTCGGAATTTTTCTATCGTACATATGTCTCAAAACTGCGCCAATGCCGCCTCAAGAGATATCGCAGCATCAGTGCTGTTGATAAAGTGCGTCACCCGCCTCATAACCTCAGCCTCTTCAGCTGCATCACCTTCGATCGCTTCGCCGTCATCCGTGATTAACGCTTTCCCCCTAAGCTTCGCAAACTGCGTCCGACCTCCGGACAGAATCAACAGCGCATCACCCTGCTGTGGGCGCGTGACCGGGACGATGATCGCATAACCCGCCGACGTCTCGAGGATGCGACTGTCGGGAGTCATGCAGACACTGGCTGGCGTAACCCGCTGCTCTATATAGTCGGTAGCTGGTGAAGGAAAGCCCATGTTTACGCCCTCTCTTGAATACCGGATAAAAACACAGTATAAATACTGTATATCCATCCAGCAAAGGAGCAATGAGCAATGTTCGTGGAACTCGTTTATGACAAAAGGAATTTTGATGGTCTGCCAGGTGCAAAAGATATCATTCTGGGCGAGTTAACCAAGAGGGTTCACCGGATCTTCCCCGATGCTGATGTTCGGGTAAAACCGATGATGACACTGCCGGCGATCAATACTGATGCCAGCAAGCATGAGAAAGAACAGATAAGCCGTACTGTTCAGGA
>NZ_JAOWHW010000099.1:0-4267 GCF_030332425.1 Citrobacter sp. Cpo142 | reverse complement strand
GGTAAGCAGAGTTTTTGAAATGTAAGGCCTTTGAATAAGACAAAAGGCTGCCTCATCGCTAACTTTGCAACAGTGCCCCTTGCACGGTCAGCGCATCGGTTACGTCCGCGTCAGCAGCTTCGACCAGAACCCAGAACGGCAGCTCGAACAGATCCAGGTGGATAAAGTGTTCACCGACAAGGCGTCGGGCAAGGACACACGGCGGCCCGAACTGGAACGGCTGCTCGCCTTCGTGCGCGAAGGCGACACGGTCGTGGTGCACAGCATGGATCGTCTGGCGCGCAACCTCGACGACCTGCGCCGCCTGGTGCAGGGCCTCACCCAGCGCGGCGTACGCATCGAGTTCCTTAAGGAGCATTTGACCTTCACCGGCGAGGACTCGCCGATGGCGAACCTGATGCTGTCGGTAATGGGCGCGTTCGCCGAGTTCGAACGCGCCTTGATCCGCGAGCGGCAGCGCGAGGGCATCGCGCTCGCCAAGCAGCGCGGGGCCTACCGTGGCAGGAAGAAATCCCTGTCGTCTGAGCGTATTGCCGAACTGCGCCAACGTGTCGAGGCTGGCGAGCAAAAGACCAAGCTGGCTCGTGAATTCGGAATCAGTCGCGAAACCCTGTATCAATACTTGAGAACGGATCAGTAAATATGCCACGTCGTTCAATCCTGTCCGCCGCCGAGCGCGAAAGCCTGCTGGCGTTGCCGGACACCAAGGATGAGTTGATCCGTCACTACACGTTCAGCGAAACCGACCTCTCCATCATCCGGCAGCGGCGCGGCCCGGCCAACCGGCTGGGCTTCGCCGTGCAGCTCTGTTACCTGCGCTTTCCTGGTGTCATCCTGGGCGTCGATGAGCCGCCGTTTCCGCCCTTGTTGAAACTGGTCGCCGACCAGCTCAAGGTCAGCGTCGAAAGCTGGGACGAATACGGGCAGCGGGAGCAGACCCGGCGCGAGCACCTGGTCGAACTGCAAACGGTGTTCGGCTTCCAGCCCTTTACCATGGGCCACTACCGGCAGGCCGTCCAGTTGCTGACCGAGATGGCCTTGCAGACCGACAAGGGCATCGTGCTGGCCAGCACCTTGATCGAGCACCTGCGGCAGCAGTCGGTCATTCTGCCTGCCCTCAACGCCGTCGAGCGGGCGAGCGCCGAAGCAATCACCCGCGCCAACCGGCGCATCTACGATGCCTTGGCCGAACCGCTGTCGGACGCGCATCGCCGCCGCCTCGACGATCTGCTCAAGCGTCGGGACAACGGCAAAACGACCTGGCTGGCCTGGCTGCGCCAATCGCCCGTCAAACCGAATTCGCGGCACATGCTGGAACACATCGAACGCCTCAAAGCGTGGCAGGCGCTCGACCTGCCTTCTGGCATCGAGCGGTCGGTGCACCAGAACCGCCTGCTCAAGATCGCCCGTGAGGGTGGCCAGATGACGCCCGCCGACCTGGCCAAGTTCGAGGCGCAGCGACGCTATGCCACCCTGGTGGCGCTTGCCATCGAGGGCATGGCCACCGTCACCGACGAAATCATCGACCTGCACGACCGCATCCTGGGCAAGCTGTTCAACGCCGCCAAGAACAAGCATCAGCAGCAATTCCAGGCGTCCGGCAAGGCGATCAACGCCAAGGTGCGGCTGTTCGGCCGCATCGGCCAGGCGCTGATCGAGGCCAAGCAGGCGGGCCGCGATCCGTTCGCCGCCATCGAGGCCGTCATGTCCTGGGATGCCTTCGCCGAGAGCGTCACCGAAGCGCAGAAGCTTGCGCAGCCCGAGGACTTCGATTTCCTGCACCGCATCGGCGAAAGCTACGCCACGCTGCGCCGCTACGCGCCGGAATTCCTTGCCGTGCTCAAGCTGCGGGCCGCTCCCGCCGCGAAGGACGTGCTCGACGCCATCGAGGTGCTGCGCGGCATGAACAGCGACAACGCCCGCAAGGTGCCCGCCGACGCGCCGACCGAGTTCATCAAGCCGCGCTGGCAGAAGCTGGTCATGACCGACACCGGCATCGACCGGCGCTACTACGAACTGTGCGCGCTGTCGGAGATGAAGAACGCGTTGCGTTCCGGCGACATCTGGGTGCAGGGGTCGCGCCAGTTCAAGGACTTCGAGGACTACCTGGTGCCGCCCGCGAAATTCGCCAGCCTCAAGCAGGCCAGCGAATTGCCGCTGGCCGTGGCCACCGACTGCAACCGGTACCTGAACGACCGGCTGACGCTGCTGGAAACACAGCTTGCCACCGTCAACCGTATGGCGACGGCCAACGAGCTGCCGGACGCCATCATCACCGAGTCAGGCTTGAAGATCACGCCGCTCGACGCGGCGGTACCCGACACCGCCCAAGCGCTGATCGACCAGACGGCAATGATCCTGCCGCACGTCAAGATCACCGAACTGCTGCTGGAGGTGGACGAATGGACGGGCTTCACTCGGCATTTCGCGCATCTGAAATCGGGCGACCCGGCCAAAGACAAGAACCTGTTGCTGACCACGATCCTCGCCGACGCGATCAACCTGGGCCTGACCAAGATGGCGGAGTCTTGCCCCGGCACGACCTACGCCAAGCTGGCTTGGCTGCAAGCCTGGCACATCCGCGACGAAACCTACGGGGCGGCGCTGGCCGATCTGGTCAACGCACAGTTCCGCCATCCCTTCGCCGAGCACTGGGGCGACGGCACCACCTCATCGTCGGACGGCCAGAACTTCCGCACCGGCAGCAAGGCCGAGAGCACCGGCCACATCAACCCGAAATACGGGAGCAGCCCAGGGCGGACGTTCTACACCCACATTTCTGACCAGTACGCGCCATTTCACACCAAGGTCGTGAACGTCGGCGTGCGCGATTCGACCTACGTGCTCGACGGCCTGCTGTACCACGAGTCCGACTTGCGGATCGAGGAGCATTACACCGACACGGCGGGCTTCACCGATCACGTCTTCGCCCTGATGCACCTCCTGGGCTTCCGCTTCGCGCCGCGCATCCGCGACCTGGGCGACACCAAGCTCTACATCCCGAAGGGCGACGCCGCCTATGACGCGCTGAAACCCATGATCGGCGGCACGCTCAACATCAAGCACGTCCGCGCCCATTGGGACGAAATCCTGCGGCTGGCCACCTCGATCAAGCAGGGCACGGTGACGGCCTCCCTGATGCTCCGAAAGCTCGGCAGCTACCCACGCCAGAACGGCCTGGCCGTGGCGCTCCGCGAGCTGGGCCGCATCGAGCGCACGCTGTTCATCCTGGACTGGCTGCAAAGCGTGGAACTGCGCCGCCGCGTGCATGCCGGCCTGAACAAGGGCGAGGCGCGCAATGCGCTGGCCAGGGCAGTGTTTTTCAACCGCCTGGGTGAAATCCGCGACCGCAGTTTCGAGCAGCAGCGCTACCGGGCTAGCGGCCTCAATCTGGTAACGGCTGCCGTCGTGTTGTGGAACACGGTCTATCTGGAACGGGCTGCGCACGCGCTGCGTGGCAACGGCCATGCCGTTGATGACGCGCTGTTGCAGTACCTGTCGCCGCTCGGTTGGGAGCACATCAACCTCACCGGCGATTACCTCTGGCGCAGCAGCGCCAAGATCGGCGCGGGCAAGTTCAGGCCGCTACGACCGCTGCAACCGGCTTAGCGTGCTTTATTTAATGAGATGGTCACTCCCTCCTTCCCAGTACTATGCTGAGGACAGGCTTTCATTCGGAGAACCATCATGGAAAACATTGCGCTTATTGGTATCGATCTGGGTAAGAACTCTTTCCATATTCATTGTCAGGATCATCGTGGGAAGGCCGTTTACCGTAAAAAATTCACCCGACCAAAGCTAATCGAATTTCTGGCGACATGCCCGGCAACAACCATCGCGATGGAAGCCTGTGGCGGTTCTCACTTTATGGCACGCAAGCTGGAAGAGTTAGGGCATTTTCCAAAGCTGATATCACCGCAATTTGTCCGCCCATTCGTTAAAAGCAACAAAAATGACTTCGTTGATGCTGAAGCTATCTGTGAAGCAGCATCACGTCCATCTATGCGTTTCGTGCAGCCCAGAACCGAATCTCAGCAGGCAATGCGAGCTCTGCATCGTGTCCGTGAATCCCTGGTTCAGGATAAGGTGAAAACAACTAATCAGATGCATGCTTTTCTGCTGGAATTTGGTATCAGCGTTCCGCGAGGTGCTGCCGTTATTAGTCGACTGAGTACCCTTCTTGAGGACAGTAGTTTGCCTCTTTATCTCAGCCAGTTACTGCTGAAATTACAACAGCATTATCACTATCTTGTTGAGCAGATTAAAG